>JADFKG010000131.1 GCA_022565075.1 Chloroflexota bacterium
TCGACACTCCGCGCGCGTCGATGCTACCCTTTGCGCGCTATGCCTGACTTCGTTCTCGCGCTCGATCAGGGAACGTCGTCCTCACGCGCCATCGTCTTCGACCACGCCGGCGAGATGCGGGCCGTTTCTCAGCAACCGTTCGAGCAGATCTACCCGCAGCCGGGATGGGTGGAGCACGACCCGGAGGAGATCTGGCGCACACAGCTCGAGACGGCGCGCGCAGCGCTCGATCAAGCCGGCGCAACCGCCGCCGACGTTTCCGCCATCGGTATCACCAACCAGCGTGAGACCACGGTGATCTGGGACCGCGACGGTGTGCCGGTGCACAACGCCATCGTCTGGCAGGACCGCCGCACGGCCGGACTCTGCGACGAGCTGCGGCAGCGCGGGCTTGAGGAGATGTTCCGCGAGCGCACGGGCCTCCTGCTCGACCCGTACTTCTCCGGCACGAAGGTGAAGTGGCTGCTCGACAACGTGGAGGGCGCCCGCGGACGCGCGGAGGCCGGCGAGCTGATGTTTGGCACAGTCGACTCGTGGCTGATGTACCGGCTGTGCGGCGTCCACGCCACGGACTACACGAACGCCTCGCGCACGCTGCTCTACAACGTCTTCGAGAAGCGCTGGGACGACGAACTCTTGTCCGCGCTCGACGTACCGGCCTCGCTTCTGCCGGCGGTGCAGGCGTCATCGGGCGCCTTCGGCGAGACGACGCTCTTCGGCGGCTCGATCCCGGTCACGGGCGTCGCCGGCGACCAGCACGCCGCGCTCTTCGGCCAGGCGTGCTTCCGGCCGGGCATGGCGAAGAACACGTACGGCACGGGCGCGTTCCTGCTGATGAACGCAGGCGACGCGCCGCCGCGCTCGCAGTCGCTGATCACGACGATCGCCTGGGGGCTGCCGGAGAAGGGCGGCGACGTCCTGACGTACGCGCTCGAGGGGTCGATCTTCATCGCCGGCGCGGCGGTGCAGTGGCTGCGCGACGAGCTGGGCTTCTTCGCCAACGCCGCTGACAGCGCGGAACTGGCCACAAGCGTGCCGGACTCGAACGGCGTCTACGTGGTGCCGGCGTTCGTCGGCCTCGGCGCGCCTCACTGGGACCCGCACGCGCGCGGCGCGATCCTGGGGCTGACGCGGGGCGCCAACCGGGCGCACATCACGCGCGCCACGCTGGAGTCGATCGCCTACCAGGTGCGCGACGTGGCTGAGGCGATGGAGCAGGACTCCGGAACGAAGCTGACGGAGCTGCGCGTCGACGGCGGCGCCGCGGCGAACGACGTGCTGATGCAGATGCAAGCGGACATCCTGGGCTGCGAGGTGGTGCGGCCGGCCTGCCTGGAGACGACGGCGCTGGGCGCTGCCTACCTGGCGGGGCTGGCGACCGGCTTCTGGAAGAACCGCGAGGACGTCACGAACAACTGGCGCGAGGAGCGCCGCTTCTCGCCCGAGATGTCAGAGGAGCGCCGCGAGGAGATGTACAGCGGTTGGCAGCGGGCCGTTGAGCGCGCCAAGGGCTGGGCGACGGACTAAGGCGAAGCTCTGGGCGTCGGCGACGTCGCCGCAGCAACCACGCTCCCCGAACAAAAGCCCATCAACCCTGGACCCAGCACCACCGGCCAGTGGGCAGAATCCTGATGCAGCGCTCCGCCCGGTGACGGGAAGTCCGCGGGGGCGAAGAATACCTCACCGGAGGCGGGTACGTCGAAGTCGACATGATCTCGGAGGAACTTCCGAGCAGTTCAGTCCGTCTAGCTTATGGAATGAATCAGATCGGTAGGACCAAGGAGGATCGGAATGAGTAACCTGGCCAGAGGGGGCACCATTATCGCGATAATCGCGTTGGCGATGGTTGGCACGTTCGTCGGCTTCGGCCTCGGTGGCGCCGGCGGCAGCGATGCCGACGCGGGCGATCGATACGGAGTCACCATCGACTTCAACGAGACCGTCACCAACGCCGACATGACCGAGGTACGGGACCTCCTGCGCGCGTACGATGCGGACGTCGACCTAATGGTCCTGGAGCGCTTCCCTCCTCAGGGGTCGGCAATCGTTGAGACGGCCGACGCGGGGTTCTGCACGGCGATCGTCGCGGAGCTGGAGGCCAAGAGTTACGTCAGCAGCGCGAGCTGCGAACCGTGGACGCCGGCCGGCGATGGCGGGGACGAGCCCGTTTCCACCAGTAACGCTGGATAATCACGGCAAGCCACAGGCCGTAGTGCAGCACGTACTCCTGCGACATCACGAACAACTGCGCAAGGAGCGGCGCAAAGAGATATACGGCGGTTGGCAACGGGCCGTCGAGCGCGCCAAGGGCTGGGCGACGGACTAAGGCGAAGCGCTGGGCGGCGGCGGTGGCGCCGGTGGCAGCGGCTTCGGTGATGGCGTGATCGTCGCCGGCGTCGGCGCTGGCGTAGAGGAGTCCGTCGGCGCTGAAGTCGCGGTTGGCGACGGTGTTAGCGTCGGCGTCTCGGGGGCAGGCGTCGGCGTCAAGGTCGGCGTGATCGATGGCACGGGCGGAGGCGCAGGCTGTGGCGCGAGGCCGTAGCGCGTCGCCATGAAGTTCCAGACGATTAGCGAGAGCCGTGCGCCGAAGGAGTAGCCGTGGTACTCGGTTGGCGCGTACTGCGAGAAGTAGGAGATCGCGTAGGCTTTCTGCTGGCCGTCGGCGCCGGTGAAGGAGACTAGGCCAACGTCGTTGTTAACCCAGCCGTCGTAGTCCCAGTGGTAGCCGATCTTGTGGCCGACTGTGGCGTTCCAGGGCAGGTACTTGGGCAGGATGTAGTCGATGTAGGAGAAGGTGTTGCGCAGGACGCCGATCGTGTAGTCGGTCCACTCCGGACTAAATAGCTCGCCCCACCAGAGGCGGGCCAGGATATCGTTCGTCTCAAGCGCCGTCAGGATGTTCGGCTGGTACGGCTCAGTTCCGTAGTAGGGGACGTGGTCGAACTGGTACGTCTGCATGCCCCAGCCCGCCATCAGCGCGCGCGCGTGCGCTTCACCGGCGCGGAAATCGCCGAAGATGACACCGAGGAAGTTCTTGACCTCGGGCGGGAAGCTGCCGCCGATCCCCTTCTGCACGCTGTAGGAGACGGAGCTGGGACTGGCGGCGCCGTCCTGGAAGCGATCTACGGCCGCCATGAGGGCGAACATATTGATCACGCAGCCGGTCTTGTGCGGCGCGTTGCCGCCGACGGAGACCGTCTCGCCGGTCTGCAGGTCGGTGACAGCGATGCCGACCTCGATGCCGCCGGCCTGCACTGCGTAAGCGTCGATCTCGCGCTGCAGGATGTCGTACAGGCCCAGCAGCTCCTCTCCCGCGGTGTTCTCGGGTCGCGTGCCGTAGGTGTTCGGGACGACGGTTCCGGGCTGGTCGCCTCCCGTCTGCGGCTCTTCGACCTGCGGCGGTGGACTGGGCGAGGGCGACGGCGGCGGCGTCGGCGATGGCGACGCGCTCGGAGATGCGGTCACCACTTCGGTTGCGGCGCTGACGCTGTCGCCGGGCACGGAGGCCGGCGCCCCGCCGTGTGAGGAGAGGAGGAAGATCCCCGTCGCCAGCAACACGCCCAGCAGCACGGCGACGGGTATCGACACGCGGAGAAGCAGGCGACGAATATCGACGCCCTCTTGGTCGGTCTCAGCGGCTTGTTCGGTCATATTGTGTTCTATCGAGCGGACACAGGCGCCTGGCCTCTCCCGGGCGCGCTCTACATTTCTTAACGCACGATTTGCGAGTTAGGTATCCACTTTACGGGAGAACTCCACAGCTTTTCCACTTTTCGACAAGGCCCGTGCTAGACTGATTTTCGTGGCTGCCTCGCTCATCAAGGACCTCCAGTCCGCTATCGGGGTTAAGTACGTCCTCCACGCCCCGGAAGACCTCCTCGTCTACGAATATGACGCGACAATCGAGCGCGGGCTGCCGGAGGCCGTCGTCCTGCCCGAGACGACCGAAGAGGTGGCCGCGGCGGTACGAGTGGCGAAGCGCCACGGCGTTCCCGTGACGGCGCGCGGCGCCGGCACCGGCCTCTCGGGCGGCGCCATCCCCTGCGAAGGCGGCATCGTCCTTGTCACGGCGCGCATGGACCGCATCCTCAAACTCGACCCGGCGAACCGTCTGGCGGTCGTCCAGCCGGGCGTGATCAACCTCGACGTCTCCAAGGCCGCGGCGCCGCACAACCTCTACTTCGCCCCCGACCCGTCCAGCCAGAAGGCGTGCAGCATCGGCGGCAACGTCGCGCAGAACGCCGGCGGGCCGCACACGCTGCGTTACGGATCGACGGTCAACCACGTTCTCGGCCTCGAGATCGTGATGCCCGACGGCGACATCGTGATGCTCGGCAGCGAGACGCTGGGCGCGCCCGGGTACGACCTGACGGGCCTCGTCGTTGGCTCGGAGGGAACGCTGGCGATCGTCACGGCAGTCGTCGTGCGACTCCTGCCCCGGGCGCCGGCGACGATCACGCTGCTGGCGGTCTTCGACGAAGTGCGGGAGGCGTCGGAGGCGGTGTCGGCGGTAATCGCCGCGGGCGTCCTGCCGGCAGCGCTGGAGATGATCGACAAGAAGACGATGCAGGCGGTCGAGCCGTTCGTCCACGCGGGCTACCCGCCGGACGCCGGCGCCGCGCTGCTGATCGAGGTCGAGGGCCTGGAGGAAGAGACGTCAGAACAGGCCGAGGCCGTGCGTGCGACCTGCGAGGCGAGCGGGGCGCGGGAGATACGCATCGGCATGTCGCCGGAGGAGCGCGAGAAGCTGTGGGCCGGGCGCAAGGGCGCGCTGGGCGCGCTGGGACGGCTGGCACCGTCCTACTACATCCTGGACGGCGTTGTACCGCGCACGCGCCTCCCAGACGTGCTCTCGGGCGTCTACGAGGCCTGTGAGCGCTACGGTATACCCGTCGCCAACGTATTCCACGCCGGCGACGGCAATCTGCACCCGAACCTGATGTTCGACGAACGGGTACCGGGCGCGTCTGAGCGCGTGCTGGAACTGGGCGAGGAGATCATGCGGCTGTGTGTCGACGCGGGCGGCTCGATCACGGGCGAGCACGGCGTCGGCAGTGAGAAGCGCAACTACATGTCGTGGATCTTCTCCGACGACGACCTGGCGGTGATGGCGCGCGTGAAGAGCGCTTTCGGCGCGGACGAGCGGTTCAATCCAGGCAAGATATTCCCGACGTCGAAGGGCTGCGGCGAGGTGTCGTCCCGCATGAAGGCCGCGATCGCTAAGATCGGCCCCGACGCCTACGTTTGAGCGATGGTAAGCCAGGCGACTCTGCTGACCGAGCTTGAGTCGATCGCCGGTGCGGAAAACGCGCGCCCCGGCAGCGACGAGTTCACCGTAGACGGCGTCACGCCGCAGGCGATCGTCCGGCCGGAGACGGTCGAGGCCGCCGCGGCGGTGATCCGCCACGCGAACGGGACCAGGCTGGCGGTGATCCCGATCGGCGGAAAGCAGCGCCGCGGTCCGGGCAACGTGCCGGCACGGTACGACATCGCGCTCGACGTGACGGCCCTGGGCGGCATCGTCGAATACGAGCCGGACGACCTGACGATCACCTGCGGGGCCGGCATGACGCTGGGTGAACTCCGCGGGACGACGGCGGCAGCCGGGCAGATGGTGGCGTTCGACCCGGAGATCGCCGACGAGGCGACCGTCGGCGGCGCCCTCGCAGCGGAC
>JADFKG010000008.1 GCA_022565075.1 Chloroflexota bacterium
TCGTTGCCGCCGCCGTCGCCATCGCGGCCGCGTTCATGCCGTGGGTGAAAGCGGAGGTGTTGATCTTCTCGTTCTCGGTCAACGGTATGGACCGCGACGGTCCATACACCGCGGCTCTCGGCGCCGCGATCATCGTGGCCATGCTGGCGTCGGTCTACACGCGGCTTTCGAGCCGCCACGCGTTCACCGCCGTCGCCGTCTTCGGCGCCGCGATCGCGCTCATCGGCTTCCTGACGTGGATCGACGTCCAGGGGGCGGTCGACGTCGACGGCACGGAGCTGGAGGAGTTGCCCTTCATCAGCGTCTCGCCGCAGGCCGGGCTCGTGCTGACGACTGCTGCTGGCATCGTCGCCGGCACGCTGGGCCTCGCCGGCGGCAGGTTCGACGCGCCACCGCCAGAGCAGAACGGCTAGCTGCCGAAGCGTCCCGCCATCTCGCGCTCGTACTCCGGGAAGTAGCGGGCGATCACGGTCAGATCGAACGAGCCCAGTATCGACTCCTTCGGCTCGCGCTCCAGCAGGAAGGCGAACGACTCGCGGACCAGCTCATCCGGATCCGCGCCACGGGCGATGCGGTCGCGGTCGGTCCGTGAGAGCGTCACCTCGTGCCGCGACTCGCTCCCGCCGTCTGCCACGCGCACGTCGAAGCGCCAGCCGTCGGCCGTCTCGCCGGACTCAACGCTGATCTCGGCCATCAAGCGCCGCGGCGGCGCTCCATCTCCTGCCGCACAAACGGGTTCGTCTCCCTCTCGGCGTCGATGCGCGTCTCTTGCATGTGGCCAGGCAGCACTCTCGTCTCGTCCGGCAAGATGAGGAGCTTGTCGATGATGCTCGCCATCTCCTGCTCGTAGTCGCCGCCGGGAAGATCCGTGCGGCCGATCGACCCGGCGAAGAGAGTGTCGCCGCTGAAAAGCATGCCGTCGGTGTAGAAGGAAAGGCTGCCGGGCGTGTGCCCCGGCGTATGGATCACCGTCAGCCTCACCCCTTCCACCTCGACGACGTCACCGTCCTCCGGGTGGTAGTCGGGCGTCGGCGGGTCCGCCACTTCGCGGCCGACTAACATGAGCGCGCTCTTCGCAGCCTGCGCCGCGATGGCGGCCTCGTCGCGGTGCATCAGAAACCTGGCGCCGGTCTCGTTCTTTATGTCACCGACACCGAGGATGTGGTCGACGTGGGCGTGTGAGTTGGCGATCGCCTTGATCTTGACGCCCATTTCGCGCGCCATCGCCAGGATGTCCTCCGGCTGATCCCCCGGGTCGATGCAGATCGCCTCGCCCGTGCGCCGGTTGCCGATGACCCAGCAGTTCTCCTGGAACACGCCGACGACCATGCCGCGCACCATCAGCTCGGTGACCTGAGGTTCCGTCATGGCCCCAGTCTACCGGACGCGCCGCGTCAACGACGACTAGTTGGCGGCGACCACAGCGCCTGGCGCCGGGTTCACCTGGTTGAGTGTGGCCCGGACGACGCGCCGGTCCGAGTAATAGCCACCGAACTGGCCGCCGGTCGGCGAGTAGGCACCGCCACAGGTGATGACCGTTATCGTGTCGTCATTCGTGGGCGCCATCACGGCGAGGGAAGACGGATCGTTGGGATCGATCAGGAAGTTCTCCTCGACCGTGTAGCTCAGCTCAGTCCCATCGGCGGAGCGCAGCAGTATCTGATCGCCGACACTGAGCTGGTCGAGGTTGTAGAAGACGCCGGCGCCGCTCCAGGTTACGTGGCCGGCGAGGACGGCGTTGCTGCCGGTACCCGGTTCCGACGACCAGTTGTACCAGGCCACCTCCTGGCCGTTGCGAGGCACCTCCGGGATCGAGTCGGCGTCCAGGCCAAACGCGTTGACCGTCGCCTCGACACCGATGCGCGGAATGATGAGCTGGAAGGGCGTCGAGCCCAGCGGCGGCTCGATAACCGGCGCCGCGGTCGGCGATGGCGCAGGGGCGCTGTAGCGGTCAAAGATGTGGGCGGGCTCGGCGACGAGGTGCGCAGCAGACGGCGGCTCCTCGACTGTCCCCGACAGCGCACTGACGAGCAAGCCCGCCAGCAGCGCCAGCACGGCCGACGTCAAGATCAGACCACTGGCGAGCAGCGGCAGGCGTCGGAGCCAGCGCC
The DNA here is from genome assembly GCA_022565075.1 of Chloroflexota bacterium. GTDB lineage: Bacteria > Chloroflexota > Dehalococcoidia > SM23-28-2 > RBG-16-64-32 > CF-162. Next base: position 2,112 of record JADFKG010000008.1, read on the forward strand.
GGAGAGGGCGCGGCGTCGGTCGGTCGTAGCCGGCGTCTGCGTTCATGTGGATAACTCTATTCGCGATTATAAGAGGTGGCTCACCCGGTTGAGGAGACGCGGCGGAGGCGCCGATCGTTAAACTTGACGGTAATCCCCCTGAGGCACCGTCCGGCGTCCAAACCGAGCGCTTACTCTATTCACCGAGCGCTTCCTCTGTATATTGAGCGCTCGCTATATAATACTCCCATATACGCCCGAAACTATTGACTCCCCTCGCCACAGGCTGTAATTAACTTGGGTGAGAAACGAGGGTATGGATGTGACAAAGCTTTTCGCCAAGTGCGATCGAGAGGGAACCCTGGGGAGGGAACCACATCCATGCGCTCGCCACCCATTCCAAGCGGGTGGTCGAAGGGCACGTCTCAACGAGGTGAATGCCGCACCCCGCGGGGCAGCTACCGTATCTAGTTGGTTAGCTGTCCACCTCTAAAAAGGCGCAGATCCGCCGTGACATGGGCTCCACGGCGGATCGGAAAATAAGGCAGGGCTGTCAGCGGAAACGCTGGCAGCCCTCCTGCGTTTACCTAGCCAGTTGGTACGGGAAGTTCAGCCTGATCGGACATCAGTCGCCCAGCGTGCATCATGAAAAGCGACCGCATGGCGCCCGGCGTGTCGAACGTCTCGCCGCCGAGAAGCCGGCCGACGCGCAGGCCGACGTAGATCGCCATCAGCAGACTGGCCATCGCCCGCGCCTCCACCACCTTCGCATCGTAGACACCGTCGTCGATGCCGCGCTGGACGAGCGCCTCCAGCCAGTCCTGGCGCAGCTTCCAGGCGGATCGGCCCGTCTTGGCAAGCTCCTCGTTCATCAGCGCCTCGGCCCAGATCTCGATCTCCAGGCGCGTCACGTTGTCGATGTCGGTATCTTGCATGGCGTCGAAGAAGAAGCCGGCCACCTGGCGGAACGCCGACTCCGCATCATCGGCCTCCGCGATCAGGCTGCGCATGCGCTCCGTGGCGGTCTCCGCGGAACGCTCGACGACGGCGGCGATCAGCTCGTCCTTACTGCCGAAGTAGTGATAAAGGCCGCCCGGCGTGATGCTCGCCTCGTGACAGATCTCGTCTGTCGTCGTCTGGTGGAACCCAGAACGCAGGAAACAGGCGCGCGCGGCTTCGATGATCTCCATCCGCCGTGCTGCGAGTTCTTCGGGCTTGAGCTTTGGCATTCCGTCTCCGGTTCGCTAAAGAAAGCGAGCGCTCGGTACGCTAGGCGAAATCTATAGGAATCGGGGCAAACTGTCAAGGAACTCACCACCGGGACTCTAGAATCATTGGGCAATCGACCGCCACTTGCCACTTGCGCCCGGCTTTAGGTCAGGCAACATTCCGGCGTGGCTACGTAACACGCAGAAGCTGACGAAGACGCAGAAGCCAGATCACACGCAGAAGTCCTAACCAGATGTCACTGCGTGGCGCAGCAGCGTTATCGTCAGCGTGTGGAAGGTGCGGCTGGCGACGCCGCCTTCAGGATCTCGTTCTGCTTCCGCAGCAGCTTGTTCTGTACTCGAACCAGCCTGGCGAGCTCATCGCTCTGCTTCTCGATCCGGCGCATTGTCGACATCATCACCTTAGGTGGCGAGGCCTCCGGCATCATCTCCATGCCGCGCTCCATCACCGTGCCCGACACGCTGGAGAGGTTCTCCTGCAGGCGGGCCCGCTGCTCGGCGGGCAGAACACGGCGCAAGACAGCGACGATGCCGATCCCGATGACCATCATCAAAAGCAACTTCCTCATTGTTACCTCCTAAACTACGACCTCTGGCCGTTCCACCTCACCCCGACAATTCTCTAGACATCGCCAGATTACACCCAATGTCGGTCGCGCTCAGAACGAGCGCAGATCGGATACCGCTGAGCCGCCCGCGACGGCGTTCGCTATCGAAACGCCACCAGCACGGCCAGGCCACCCGCGAATATCGAAGCCGAGATGAGCAGAAGCGCCCGCTCATCTGACGCCGTTGCCCAACGGCGGTCAATCATTTCCACCGTGCCGTCGCTGTGATACACGCTGCCTTCGATGCTGCGTGCGCTGCGCCGCAGCCCACGAACGCGCTTGCTCAGGGTGCGCTGCGCAAGGCTCAGTGTGAAGGCCATGGCCGCCCCCAGCGCCACAGCAATGCTCAACCGCTCGGCGGTTACGAAGTAGGCTGTAAGCAGCGGGAACGAACCCCACGAGACAGCGAACCAGACGTCCGAGTGGAAGCGCCGTCCAAACCACTCCAGGTTGTAGGCGGGCGCGATGAACAGTCCGAAGGCCATAAACACGAGCAGCCACGGCGAGACCTCGACGGCGCCTAGTACACCGATCAGCACGGCCGCCCCGAGCGAAAGGCTGGCCAGGACGACGAGGACGCCCGACGAGATACGGGTCCCCAGCGGCCGGCCCTGAAGCTCGTCCAGAGCGTGAGCCGCGACCCCAACCGCAAGGAAGAAGGCGACGAGAGTCGCTGCCAGACGGTCATAGTGAGGCGCGCCGGCGAGCGCCGCGCCCCAGATAACGTAACTCAGATGCCAGAGCGTATAGGGCGGGTGCAGCAGCGTCGCATAGTCTCGCCAGCCACCCGGCGAGAGCGCGTAGAACGCCGGGCGCACCTTTGACGGGGCCTCCGTGCGCGGAGAGAAGCCCAGCTTCATCGCCTGGTACCCCAGATGATCAATGCGCCGCCAACCGTCAGACGCCGAGACCGCACGTTGGTGAACCCGGCGTCACGCCAGGCGGACAGGAGCTTATCCTCTGGCCAACGATGATAGAAGTCACGAATGCTGGGGCCGAGGAAGGCCCCCACGCGCTGCCAATCGCCAGAAAACAGACGTCCTCCCGCCGGGAGCACCACATCGGTGTAGAGCCGCCAGAGGGGATACCAGAGGCCATGCGGCACCGCGAAGTCGAGCGACGCCATCGTTCCGCCCGGCCTCAGCAGGCGGCCCAGGGATTCCAGCGTGCCGGGAACATCGTGGACGTAGCGGAGGAGATACGCAAACGTCATCGCATCAAAGGAACCGTCCTGGAATGGCGGCGCCTCGGCGGTGCACTCCACCAGATCGAGATGGGCATCGCGCCGATCAGCTCGCTCCTGGGCCCGGCGCAGCATCGCCCGAGTGACGTCGCAGGCCACGACTTCGACTCCCCGCTGGTGAAGATCGAGCGCGATCGTACCGGTCCCGGTCGCCATGTCGAGGACACGCGCGCCATGCGGCAAGTTCAACCTCGAGAGAAGAATGCGATGCCAGGCGCGGTAGCGAAAGAGGCTCAGGACGACGGCCGGGGTGTCATAGTCCCGGGCGATCGGCGAAAACACGCGTTGAGGGAGATCGGAGGCTTCGGACGGAAGGGGCGTTCTACGACTTTTTTTCATGCGATGTATATCCTAAACGTCTGACGCCGCCACATCGAACAAACTGTTTCGTTTCGGCGTAGTATGTGCGCGAGGGATCTCATATGGCGCTTACCCGCAGAGAAGCAAAGGCGTTGGCCCGCTGGCGCCCGGCGACGAACAATCTCGTGAACCGGACGATGGCGTTTATCTGCGTCAACCTCTCGAAATTCATCCTGACCAAGATGAACTCGTTGGAGATCCAGGGCGTCGAGAAGTTCGAGGCTCTGAAAGAGCGGGCAGGCCGCGGCCTACTGACGTTCAGCAATCACACGGGGCTTTTCGACGACCCGCTGCTTCCGTCTAATTTCCCCCTGGGAAACTACGACGAGATCCGCTGGGTCGCGACAGACGCTCTCAACTTCTTCAGCACTTGGCCGACGGCGTTCGTGTTCAGCTCGGGGAAGGGCGTGCCGGTGGCCAGGGGCGCCGGGTTCGACCAGCCGGGGTTTGACTTCCTGCGCGACCGGCTCGGGGAGGGCCACTGGGTGCACATCTTCCCGGAAGGAGGACGGACGCGGCGAGAGGACGGTCGTCTTAAAGAATTCAAGGCAGGTGTTGGCCGTCTGATCGCGGAAACGAACCCTATCGGTCTTCCGTTCTATCATTACGGCATGCACGAGGTGCTCCCCATCGGTGCGAAGTTCCCACGCTGGGGCAAGAACGTGCGGCTCATGTTCGGGGATGCGATCGACTTCAACAAGGAGCTAGTGGGTCAGATCGCTGGGACCGACGAGGCTACGCAGCGCGGCCCTGGACTCTGGGACGCACTCACCGGCTACACGCATGAGGTCTTGAGCAACCTTGAGCGGGTGGTTCGGGCTAAAGGCTCAATCGACGGATAGGTTTTTGCGGTTGCCGGAGGCAGATTGAACCTCTCAACAGCGTGCGTCACCGTAGTTCCCGACCGCGGCGCGTCCCGATCTTGGTATAGTCCTCAGTGAGCATCACGGTTAAGCTCAAAATCTCCCCGGAACGGATGAGAATTCGCCGCCACAATGGTCGATCATTGCAGACAAGCGGTAAATAGCTCGTGGTAGCGTCTACAATAGGATCATGATGAACACCAACAAGAAGCAAGAACTGATACAGACAGCCTCTGAGGAGGCGGGGCAGACGGTGGACACGTCGTTCCACCCCGCCTGCCCGCACTGCCTGGAGGGGCGCCGGCTCGGAGCAGCCAGTGACAAGGACGCGTCGGCCCGCCACATGGCGAACCATCAACGGTGCGCAGCCTGTCGTATCCTGATCGGGCCCTCCCACTACAACAAGGACGTGGATAACGAGGGCCGTTGCAGCGCCTGTGAGCGGACGGGCTATCGGGTGCCGCGCCTGCCCGGAGAGACGAAGTAAGAACCATCGCTCCGCTGGTGATGGACGCGCTTCCACACTAGCATCGGGCACAGGGGCCGCTATCGGACGCCATGGCAGGAGGCGTCACCTCAGAACGAGACTCTGAATCGCCTCTGGCTTGCGCTGGGGTGCTACGGGTCCACTCGCTCGGAGACCTCGGCGCTCATCTCCGTCGCGTAGAACTGGTAGTTGTCCCTTCCCAGATCCTTGGCGCGGTACATCGCCATATCGGCGTTCTTGACGAGCGTGTCGGCGTCATCACCATCGTCGGGATAGACGGCGATGCCGGTGCTGGCGGTGACACGGAATTCGTGTCCACCCACGGTCCAGGGCTTTCTGAACGTCTCCGTGAGCCTTGTCACGACGTCGACGACGTCTTCCGTCTTCGTCAGGTTAGGCAGCAGCAGCGTGAACTCGTCTCCTCCGGCGCGGGCCACCGTGTCGCCATCGCGAACGAGGCTGGCCAGCCGCTCTGCGACGCGCCGTAGAAGTTGGTCTCCAAGGCCGTGGCCGACCGTGTCGTTAACGGCCTTGAACCGATCGAGGTCAAGGTAGAGAACGGCGACCATCTGGCCCGCTCGGCGCGCGTTGGCCAGCGCAACGTTGAGACGGTCCGTGAAGAGCGTCCGATTGGGCAGATCAGTGAGGGCGTCATGGTACGCCATATGTCTGATCGTCTGCTCTGCCCGCTTGCGTTCCGTCACGTCATGAGCCGTACCCTGCGTACCGATCTGCCGGCCATCGCTCTCAAGCAGCGGTATCGCGTTAAACACCAGATGAATCTCCTTGCCGGACTTCGAGACGTGGGTCGTCTCGTAGCCGGTGACGGAACCGTCGGCCATCAGCCTCCCGAACTTCTCCATATCGCGCTTGGCGATTTCGGGGGTCGTGAAATCAGTGAACGGTCTCCCCAGCATCTCTTCCAGCCTGTAGCCGTGCGTAGTTTCCCAGGCTTTGTTCAGGAAGATGAAGCGACCTTCAGCGTCGCATCGCCAGATCAAGTCCTGGGACGTTTCAACGAGGTCGCGATGCAGCGCTTCCGACTCTCGCAACGCCTCTTCCAGCTCCCGTCGTTTCGACGCATCCAGGAGCGACTCCGTCATGCTGTTGATGGAACGGCTCAGCCGGACAAGTTCGTCCGGGCCGGATTCTGGCGATCGCGCCTGCAGGTCACCGCCTGCGACCGCGATGGCCGTAGCTTCAACCCTGGACAGTGGTTTGATGATAGAGCGCGCAATTAGCGCCGCCCCCGTCACGGCCAGTATGGCTCCCGCGCCGGCGGAGATGACCAGGACCCAGAGAGCAAAGGCGCCGGCCCGGTCTGCCTCGGCACGCAGCGCTGACGCTTCCGCACGCTCATTTTCCGCCGCTTCGTTGAGCTTGCTCTCAAACTCGCGGAACGCCGGCACGATCTCGTTGAAGGCAGCGGTCACTGCCTCCATATTGCCCGCCTGCCGAAGCACGATGATCTGGGCGGCGCCCTGAACCAGGGCTGTGGCCTCAGCAAGGATCTCAGTGAGTACCGCCACTCCCTCCTTGTCCCCTTGCGCCCCCTCCAGCACGAGCGCCTGGGTCAGGTCATCTATGACGGTAGTCACGTTCTCATCGATCAGAGGGAGCAGGATGTCGTCGTTCCCGGGGATTATCACTTCGTCCCCGACGATGACGTAGCGCTGGACCGCTGCTGCAGCGGACTCGGCGCTCGCCTGCGCGTCCAGGAGCAAGAACGTAATCTCGGCGTGCTCCTGCAGCGCGGCAGTCGTCGAGCGGTGCTCGGATACTTGCCAGGCGAACCCGGCGGCAACGGCGACGAGGATCACGACCATCAAACCGATGCCAGAGAGGATTCGCCCTCTGACGGAGGATAGAACACGAGGTATCATCCACGATCGACGTGGCTGATCCTTCAGCAGCGATGATTTCATATCTGCCCTCTGGGCGCCCAGGCGCCCACAGGGCTAGATGCCAATGCAACGGGATCGTTACAGGGTTTAGTGCGGTTCAGGCAGGGAAGAATCCGTCAAACACTCGGCCCAGCCGCATTTCTGTAGCGAGGGTAACGAGCGAACGACCAACGCATGAAGGCTTCACCAGCGGCGGCCAGCGTCACCTACGCCGTCTCACGAGGTGCGCACGTCACAACTTCTTGCGGGGGGAGAGCCTGGGCTTGGCGCCGTAGAAAGCGAGGGCGGACGATATGTTGACGCGGATTCCGCCGTTAGGGTTTACTTGTTCAGGACGGTGCTTGACGCGCGAGAACCCTTCTCACGGCTGTTTATGTCACGCGAAAAACTGTGCGCAGGGAGTGCTGCGCGCCAGGCTCAGTCTGGGTTATCTGTGCTAAACAGATAGGGAAAGCGTTGCGGGATGGTGTAATGGTAGCACGGCTGATTCTGGATCAGTTAGTCTAGGTTCGAATCCTAGCCCCGCAGCCAGAAGTGGCGCATTCGTCTAGCGGCCTAGGACGCCGCCCTCTCAAGGCGGAGATCACGGGTTCGAATCCCGTATGCGCCACCAACCTTCAAAACAAAGCCCCCTCGTCGATGAGGGGGCTTTTCAATGCCCGGCCGGCGTCAGCTCTCGGAGCCGGCCAGCGAGTCGGCGGACACCGCCTGGGGAGCGGGTCGCGGCGAGCTGCGGATCATCGCCGCCGAGACGAACGTAGTGACACCCAGGACGGCGGCGATGATCGGGAAGGCGTACTTGAGGCCGAGCGTGTCGACGGCGACGCCGCCCGTCAGCGAGCCGAAGAGGATACCGGCGCTCATCGCCATGTTGAACACGCCCATCATCGCGCCCTGACCGTACTTGCGGCCCTCCTCCGTCGCCAGCGCGCCAAGCGTCGGCCAGACCAACGCCTCGCCGGCACCGATCACGACGAAGACAGCGAGCAGCCCGGGGAAGCTCTCGACGAACGGAATCACCGACGTCGCCGCCACAACGATGAGCGAACCCGTGACGAGCGTCGTCGTCTTGTTCAGCCGGTCCACCAGGCTCCCGAACGGTATCTGGAGAACGGCGTTGACCAGCGTCCGCCCGGCGATGACGATGCCGATCTGCAAGCCGGAGGCGTCCATGAACTCCGTCATCAGGAGCGGCAGGAACGCCATCAGCGGCACCATGATGAACATCGTCGACATCCGTGACAGCAGCACGCCCATCAGCCGCACATTGCGGGACATCTGGCGCATCGTCTCGAACATCGGCGGCCGGACTGGACGCCCTTCCAGATTCGAGTCGTCCGGAAGGAGGATGACGACAAGCGTCATCGCCAGAGCGCCGGCCGCACTCATCGCGTAGAAGGCGGCGTCGAAGCCAAGCGTGTCGCGGAAGATGCCGCCGATGATCGGCCCGAAGCCGATGCCGGAGAAGAGCGCCATGTTCAGGCTGCCCATGTAGCGGCCTTCCTCGCCCTTCGGCGCGAAGCTGGCTACGTACGACATCGCGATCGGCACGATCATCGCCGAGCCGACGCCGTGGACGGTGCGGATCAAGATCAGGTGCTCAACCGAGGTCGCCAGCGTGAACAAAAAGCCAACGACCGAGTAGATGAGCAGGCCCGTGACGAGAAATCGCTTGCGGCCGTGCTTGTCGGACATGCTGCCGACGAACGGCTGCAGGACACCACGGCTGATCGAGAAGCCGGCCACCATGAGGCCGATCATGATGCCGCTGGCGCCCAGGCCATCGGCGTAGACCGGCAGCAGCGGGATGACGATGCCGAGGCCGAGGAGCGCTATAAAGACGGCGAGGAACAACGTCGCCAGCGTCGCCGTCCTCCGCCCGTCGGTAGTGCCTGCCTCAATCGTCACGATAGGCTCAGCATACCGCGAATGGGGTATCGCTCGGTCAGTGTCGCAGCGCCGGCCTGATTCCGGCCTCAGTCGGTGAGGTTAGCAGGCTTGGCGGCGGTCTTGCAGGATGTGCCCGAGCGCTCGATAGGCCCGCGGGTTATACGGCAGGCCCACGTGTGTCCCGCCGACCTCATGGTTCAACCTCACCCGGTCCTCCGTCGCGTTGTGCCAGTCCACCACGCCGTCCGACTTCGTGAAGATGGCGGCGCGCCTGACGGACGCGGGCAACTCTTGCGCCGCGGCAGCGGTGAAGCCGCAGCGACAGTCCAGCGTGAAGCAGCGACAGTCGCGGCCACTCAGAAACATCCCTGCCGCTGCCAGAAAGACACCCGCGGCCAGCACCCGCGGATGCGCCTGGACAGCTTGCAGGGGGGTCCCAAGATAGATCAGCTGCGATACGTTCTCGGGCTGGTCGATCGCCACGCGCCGGGCGATGATCCCGCCGAGGCTGTGGCCGACGAGGCGCACGGGGCGGCCGGTATCACGAACCGCCTGCCGCACGGTCTTGTCCAGTCGCTCGGCAAGCCTGCCGGGGCAATCCGCGTTAATAATGAGCCCGGAATGGTACGGCGTGTAGCCGACGCGGCGCAACCAGCCGTGCATCTCCAGCATGAAGGCGTCGGGGCACATCAGGCCGGGCACTGTGATCACAGCCTCGCCGTCGCCCCGCGGAACGCCCCACCCGTAGTAGACGGGCGAGAGCCGCAGCGCCAGCCAATCGATCACCCAGAGAGACTCGACCCAGAGCGGCGGCACCGGCATATCCGGCGCCGGCGCGAGGAGCGTCCGGTGCGTCGTGGGTACGGTTGACGTCGACATAGAAGCCGTTAATTCTCCGTATAGTTGGATGCTCGGACTGCTAGCCGGCGTTGCAGCACGAAAGTTAACGGCCGGTAAATCTCGCTCCGTTACGGCTGAGCGCGTGCTATCCTTTCGCCCCGAAAGGAGTCCCTTATGGCACGCCTCGCCGGCCGATACCTGATGATCGAGCAGCTCCTGGCAGACGGCACAAAGTACGTCTTCGGCAATCCCGGCACCACGGAGCAAGCGTTCATGGATGCCCTGCAGGACTATCCTCAGCTGGAATACATCCTCTCGCTGCATGAAGGCGTCGCCACGGGCATCGCCGACGGGTACGCGCGGGCCTCTGGCCGGCCGGCGTTCCTGCAGCTGCACATCACGCCCGGCCTCGGCAACGCAATGGGCATGCTTTACAACTCGTACCGTGCGGGCACACCGCTCGTGATTTACGCGGGGCAACACCCGCACCGCGGCACCAGCCAGGACCCGATCCTCACCGGCGACATCGTGCGCCTGGCCGAGCCGCTCACGAAATGGGCCGTTGAGGCGGCCGACCCGGCCGAACTGCCCATCCTTCTGCGGCGCGCCTTCAAGGTGGCGCTGGAGCCGCCGCGCGGCCCAACCTTCATCTCCGTACCAACGAACGTGATGGACGAGGAGGCCGAGGCAGAGATCGCCCCGGCGAATTATGTCGACACGAACGTCCGCCCCAGCGTGGAGACGGCCGAACGGATCGCTCGCCTGTTCATCGAGGCCCGCTCGCCGATGCTCATCGTCGGCGACGGCGTCTCGGTCAGCGGCGGCCAGGCCGAGCTCGTCCAGCTCGCCGAACTGACCGGCGCGCGCGTGCACTCGAGCTTCGCGGCAGAGCTGCCGTTCCCCTCGTCACACCCGCTGTACCAGGGCCTGCTCCACGTCGTATCGGCATCGATGCTCAAGGGACAGCTCGCCGACGCGGACCTCGTGGTCGCCATCGGCACGCCCGTCCTGACGCTCCTTTTCCCGCTGGACGAGCCACCGTTCGCCGACGGCACGAAAGTCGTGCACGTCGACCTGAACCCGCGCGAAATCGGCAAGAACTGGCGGGTGGACGTCGGCGTCATGGCGGACCCGCGCCTGGCGATGATCGACGTCATCGAGGCGATCAAACGGCTGCAGACGGACGACCAGCGCAAGACCGCCCGGGAGCGAGCGGACAAGGTGAAGCAGGCCGGCGACCAGATGATGGGGGCGCTTGAGGCGGCGGCGAAGGCCCGCTGGGACAACAGCCCGATGACGGCCGGCCGCATGATGTCCGAGCTGGGCGACGCGATGGCGGCGGACACCGTGCTCTTCGACGAGTCGATCACCGCCGGCGGCTTTCTGATGCGCTACCTGCGCTTCCCGGACACGGGACGCCACTACCGCGCCAGCGGCGGCGGCCTGGGCCCCGGCATGCCCAACCCGATCGGCATCAAGCTGGCGCGCCCCGAAGTGCCGGTGATGTCGGTCGTCGGCGACGGCTCTGCTCTGTACACGATCCAGGCGCTCTGGACGGCCGCGCACCACAGGATTCCGGTGACCTGGGTGATCGCCAACAACCGAAGCTATCGCATCCTCAAGCTGAACATGCTCGACTACCTCGGCGAAGGCGCCGCTGGCCGCAAGTTCGTGGCGATGGACATGACGGAGCCAGCGCTGGACTTCGCGCAGATCGCCGCATCGTTCGGGGTCAAGGGAGTCCGCATCGAGCACCCGGACGAGATCGGGGACGCCTTGCGCGAAGCGCAGGGATCGGGAGAGCCGCGGCTGCTCGATATCGTCATCGACGGCGACGTCAAGTCGCGCTGGCTATAGGAGGAGCAATCCAGCGCTTCCAAATACCCGTATGCTCCTTTAGCATTAGCACAGGAGGCAGATGCCGGAGGACGAAAAAGAGGAGTATCGGCAAGCGTACGAGGCCTGGACGAAGCATGTTCAGGACTTGCACGGCGTCCTGCTCGACGGCCAGCGGCTGGAACCGCCAAAACTGAAGGGCCTACTCAACAGAGAGGCGCGCGCCAAGGAACGCTACGACGCCGCGCGCCGCAAGCTCCTTGGACTCTCGGACTGAACTTGCTACCGCCTATGACTACGAACCGTATCCACCGCTATCGCCACACGTTTCTGTATTTGAACAGATGCGTGTGGCTACCTGGGACACCCGATTGACCCGCTCCCTCAACGAGCCCCGTGCCGGCAGTTCTCCGGACGAGAAGGCTCCAGCGAAGCCGTCCGCACAACCGAAGGCAGAGGTCTCGACCGAATGGGAGCTCGTCCGCCGTGCGCAGCGGTACGACAACGACGCGATTCACGCGATCTACGAGACCTACTACCCGAAGATCTACAACTACGCCTTCATGCAGATGGGCGACGTGCAGGCCGCCGAAGACCTGGCCTCCGACGTCATGCTCAAGATGATCGAGAAGGTTCAGACCTACAAGTTCCAGGGGCTGCCCTTCGGCGCCTGGGTCTTCCGCATCGCCCGCAACCGCCTGATCGATCTCCATCGCCGCCGCAAGCGTCGCGGCGAGGTCGACCTCAGCGAGACGATCGCCACAGCGGTCGCCAACCCGCAAGTGCTCGCCGAGCGTGCGCTGGAGCGGGGCCAGATCCAGGTGGCGCTCAAGCACCTGACCCCGGAACAGCGGCAGGTCATCGTGCTCAAGTTCATCGAGGGCTTCGACAACAGATCCGTCGGCAAGATCATGGGCCGCAGTGAGGGCGCCATCAAGTCGCTCCAGCACCGCGCCCTTGGCGCCCTGCGACGCGTCCTACACCCGGACGAAGTTTAGACATGTTTCGCCGATACAGCTCAGTCCTCGACGAATGCCTGGAAGCCCTTCGCGCCGGCGAGGCGATGGAGCATATCGTCGCCCGCTATCCGCGCCACGCCGCGCGGCTAAGGTCGGCGCTGGCGCTGGCGGCGAGCGTGCAGTCCAGCCCGCGTGTCACACCACGAGCGCAGGCCCGTGAGCAGAGCTGGCGGCTCGTCCGCGAGCGCGCGCACCAGCTGCGAACGGGCGGACGGCGCGTGGCGGCCAGGCGCTCCAGTTATGGTGCGATCCTCAAGCCGGCCGGCGCTCTCTTCGCTGTGCTTCTGCTCGTGGCGTCGTTCGGCGGCGGCCTGGCGTACGCGTCGCAGGACGCGATGCCGGACAGCCAACTCTACCGCGTGAAGCTGGCGTCGGAGGACATCCACCTCTGGTTCGTCTTCGACGAGAAGCACGAAGCCGAGATCCTGCTCGACCAGTCCAACCAGCGCATCGATGAGATCCGCAACATGGTCAGCCGGGGCAAGATAATTCCCGAAAACGTCCTCGCCGCTCTCGACGACCGCAACCGGCGCGCCGTGTCGATCCTGCGGGACCGCCCCGAAGAGACGGGCCTGCGCGCGCGCATCCTCATCCAGGCGGAGGAGCAGGAAGACCTGCTCGTAGCCCTCTGGCAGCAGGTGTCAGACGACGCCCGCGATGAGTACACGAAAGTCGTGGCCTCTCTGCACAACGTGCGGCTTGGCGGCGGTTCCGGCACTGCGCTCGTGGCCGTGCAGCCGGAGGATCTTCTTGGCGGCATCCAAACCATCTCAGGCCAGGTGCAAGCGCTGGGCGACGGCAGATGGAGCATCGGCGGCGTCGAGGTCTACATCGACGGCCGCACGCTCGGTGGCGAGCAGATCGTGGCCGGCCTGACGGCGCGCGTTATCGTCGCGCTCGACGCTAACGGCCGCGGGCAGGCCCTCAGCCTGATCGGCGGCGGCTTTCTCGGCGGCCCAGAAACCGGCGCCTTCGTGAACGGCGTGGTCGAAGAGCTGACCAGCGAAGCCATCAGGGTTGGCGGTACCTGGTTCCGCATATCCGACTCCACGGTACAGACATACGACATCGAGCTGGGCGAGTACGCGCAGATCACGGTCAAGACTACCGAAGACGGTATCGTCGCAGGCGAGATTAAGCCGGCCGCCTTCGCGCGCACCTCGGCCGAGATCAGGGCGCTCACCTTCGAGGGCACGATCGAGGGCGACGTCAACGGCTCGATGAGCGAGTGGCTGATCGGCGGCTTCCAGTTCGGCATCACCGAGAGCACCGTTATCGACGCCAGTGCCGGAGATGTTCGCGACGGCGCACGCGTGCAGGTCGAAGCAGTCAACGATCGCGGCGAGCTGCAGGCTTCACGTGTATCAGTGCTCGCCAGCAAGACCGCAGCCGACGTCGTGACGGTAATCGGCACCTTCGACGGCTTCCAGGGCGCCGAGTGGGTCGTCAGCGGTCTGCCCATCGTCCCGCCCAAGGACGGCGATGAGCCGCAGGCCGGCGCGCTGATCAGCGTCGAAACAGAGCGCGGGGACGCCGGCGAGCTGAACGCGTCCGGCTTCTTCGAGATCGAAGCGACGGACGACGAGGGGCTAGTTCGCACGCAGGGCACGATCAGCGAGATCGACGGCAACCGCTGGGCGCTTGAGTTCGGCGATATCAGCGTCCTGGCGACCGCAGAGATCGCCGGCGGCGAGCCGGGCATCGGCCAACGAGTGCTGATCTGGAGTGAGCCGCGCGCAGGCGGCAATCTCGTCGCCCGCTACGTGCGCGTCCTCGACCACGAGCCGATCAACAACGCCTTCGTTGATACCGTCCTGCCGGTGCCCGCGCCGTAGCACCGCCCGTTGGCGCAGACATCTGCCTTCCCCTACACTGAATCTGCTGCCCCCGTCGTCTAGCGGCCCAGGACGCCGCCCTTTCAAGGCGGAGATCGCGGGTTCGAATCCCGCCGGGGGCACCAACTTTCAGATACGATAAGCCCCCTCAGCCGGCGGGAATTGTGCTAAGGGGGCTTATCAATCGAACCGTGGGCGGGATGCGCAACATCGCTCTAGCCGCCACCGCTGTAGAATGGCGCGGTAGTAGTTGTTTTACACGAGGAGTACGGCTAGCGACGTTGGTGCCGCGCACGGCACCCACCTCAACGACTAGAGACGGGAGACGAAATGTTCTGGATAATCTTTACGATCCTGATGGTGCTCGCCTTCGTGGCGAGTATCCTCATTGGCGGTGTCGTCCATCGGCTGTCCGACCAGGACAAGTTAAAGGCCAAGACTGCGCCGCCCGCCAGCACCGAAGAGGATGACTATCTCAGTGCCCGGCGCAAGACCGATCTTGATCGCCTTGAGGACCTGGCGAACGACAAGAACCTGATCGCCAAAGTCATCGGCTTCGGCGGCCCGGTAGCCTTCGGCCTCCTGTGGATGATCGTGACGTTCGCCATGAGCTTCCATCAGGTGCCGGCGGGTCACGTCGGCGTGGTGTACGAGTTCGGTGGCATCGTAGGACAGACCGGTGATGGCGCGCAGTGGGTCGCTCCCTGGCGGGATGTCACAAACGCGACCGTTCAGGTGCGGAGCTTCGCGTTCACCAACAATCCCGGCGCGGTAGCCAAAGACGTGATAGTACTCGGCGGCGGCCTGGACTCGTTCTCAATCGAGACGCAGGACGTGTTCATCAACGCGAGGCTCGACATTCAAGTGAGCCCGCGGGACGTGCAGACGCTGTACCGCACGGTGGGTAGCGACTACGTGAACCAGCTCATCCCGCAGCGCGTCGCACAGGCGTTCAAGGACGTGACCGTCACCTACCGCACGGTTGACATCGCCCCCAACAGGGACGAGATCAAGGACGAAGTCGAAGAGCGTCTGGACGCAGAGCTGGACCAGTTCAGCATCGACGTGGTGGCACTGCTCATCGAGAGCATCAGCTTCAGCGAAGCGTTTACGCAGGCGATTGAGAACAAGCAGATCGCCACGCAGGAAGCTGCGCGTGCGGCCGAGCTGATCTCGAAGGCGGAGAACGAGGCGCTGGCGGAGATCGCCCGGGCCGAGGGTGTGGCAGGCGCTCTGGTCGCTGAGGCCCAAGGAAAGGCCGAAGCCAACCGCCTCATCACGGCATCGATCAACCCGCTCCTCGTCCAGTGGGAGGCGGTTCAGAAGCTGGCCGACAACATTACGATAGCCCTTCTCCCGTCGGGCGAGGGCATCATCATCGACCCGGCCACGTTGCTGAGCCCGCCGGAGTAAGCCGAGCATAGCGACGCCTTGCTACTCAGTACCAGCGAAGCCATTTCGTGGCCATCTCAGATACGAATCCGGCCGGGGGCGCCCTTCATCGCCCCCGCATGACGGGCGCCGTGCCCGACTCTCTGGAACGAATCCGGGACGATGTCACCGGCTGCTTTCGCTGCCCACGCCTCGTCGAGTGGCGTGAGCGAACCGCACGCGAGAAGCGAGCCTCCTTCCGCGACTGGGACTACTGGGGGCGCCCGGTCCCCGGCTTCGGCGATCCGGACGCACGCTTGCTCGTCGTCGGGCTGGCGCCGGCCGCCCACGGCGGCAACCGCACCGGCCGCGTCTTCACCGGCGACCGCTCCGCCGACTGGCTCTACCGTGCGCTGCACCGTGCCGGTTTCGCCAACCAGCCCACGAGCGAGCACCGAGACGACGGCCTGCGGCTGACCGGCGCCTACGTGACGGCGGTCAACCGCTGCGCGCCGCCGGCCAACCGCCCGACGCCGGAGGAGCGTGACAACTGCCTGCCGTACCTGGAACGCGAGATCGCGCTGCTGGCGGACCTGCGCGTGATCGTGGCGCTGGGATCGTACGCGCTGGACGGGCTCGCGCGTGTCTTCAGCCTGCGCCCGAAGCCGAAGTTCGGCCACGGCGCGGAGATCGCGGTCACAGGCCCAGACGGGCGCGGCGGGCGGACGATCGTCTGCTCGTTCCACCCGAGCCAACAGAACACGTTCACGGGCCGGCTGACGGAGGAGATGCTGGACGCGGTCTTCGAGCGGGCGCGGGAGC
Organism: Chloroflexota bacterium; assembly: GCA_022565075.1. Lineage (GTDB taxonomy): Bacteria > Chloroflexota > Dehalococcoidia > SM23-28-2 > RBG-16-64-32 > CF-162. The sequence continues at coordinate 18,398 of JADFKG010000008.1, forward strand.
TGGCGGGCTAGTTCTGCCGGTCGCCTATCTCAGGCGGCTCTCTTCGCAGTCTGGCTGGACCAAGGCCTTGCTGTGCCGCATGCCGCCGACGAGCTCGCCGGTTTCGGCGCTGATGACGATCAGCGAGAAGATCACTTTGATGTCGGCAGGACTCAGGCTGTGACAGCCTCCGAGGGGCGGATATGCGATAACGGTATCAGGGTCGAAGCTGAGCACCCAGACAAGTAGCCCGCCGTTAGAGAAGTCCCGGGCAAGCAGCGCCTGGCGCACTTCGCCCGGTTCTTCGCGCCCGTTCGCGATGGCAATCGCGGCAGCCTCGTCGATAGCGGGAACGGTCCCCGCCTCGGCCGGCCTTATTCTCAGCTGGGCAAACTCCTCAGGCGATACGCCCCTCAGGGGAGATCCCGGCGGAGGCGACCAACTCCCGAGGGCCCCGATCAGCAGGATCGTCGCCAAGAGAGCGCCCACGGGAACTACGGCCATGGCCATGCCGCGTGTACTCACGCCACGATTGTACGCCTCGGCGGGGCGCCCGCTACGAATGAGAAGAGGACATCAAGTTCGTTGGGGTCAGTCGACCTGAGCCCGCCACTGCCATCCGGACGAGGGCCGAGCCTCGGCATGTTGAGGGTGCCGTGGGAGCACAAAGAACGCGAGGAGGCCAGCTACCGGCGCGAACAGGGCTATCGTGGCCGGCACCAACGTAACACCAGCTACGAGGCTCCAACCGGCGTAGCGGAGGGGAAGCCCTGAGTCGCGCTCCCTTCCCCGATCGAGCACCATGCCGACGATGAGCAGGAACGCACCGACGGCGTATCCGGCCACTATGACCGTTCCGGCATTGATGCTGTCTGGTCCGCTCGTAATGAGCAAAGTCACCGCCGCGGCCGCCAGCGCAGGCAGGACAACCATCGCAACTGACCAGATGACCCAGGCTCTGCGCGCTCTATTCCAAAGTGCTGCACGCCCTCGGAGCAGGGCGAGGATCACGAAAAAGATGTAGAGCGCGTAGGCTACATGAACCATATCTACCGGCTAAGTGCTCTCTCCCCACAGCACGACGCCAGCCAACACAATTAAGAATGGTAGTCTTCTCACCGTTGAGCCTCCGTCATTATTGTACGCCCGCAGTCGGGGGGAAGGTGACGAGGGACGTCGTGCTCTGGACACCCTCGATCGGGCGGAGGAGGGGTCTTCGAGCGTGCGCGGGAGCTGGCGCGCTCCTAGTCGACCGTCTTGAAGCGGCCCGCCCCGAAGCTACCAACCCACTCACCCGTCATCGCGTTCACGAAGGTAAGGGCGAATCGGTTCTCGATATCCTCTGGGCCCCTCGCTACCCAAGTGGAAGCGGGACCCGGTCCGAGAGGAACGATTGGTGCGACGCTGTCCGGCTCGAAATTAACGACCCAAACGAGTCCATCAAGGGAGCGTCTCGCGAGCACGATCTGGCGAATCCTGCCACCCGGCTTCTTCTCCAGCGCGACTTCGGCTGCGTGCTTCGCATCGAAGGCGGGCTCCTCGACCGGAACCTTGAGGGAGATGCCGGCCTGCCGGACATCCTCGGCCGATAGCCCCTCGATCCGGATTTCGTCGGACGAATCATCCCCAGCGGATAAACCACAGCCGATCGTCGTGCCAAGAAGCACGCCGACCGCGAGTACCAATACGAGCGGCAATCTCCTCACCCTTGAGCCTCCGCCGCAATTATACGCCCGCTAGTCGGGGAAAGTGACGAGCGACGTCGTGCTCTGGACGCCCTCGATCGGGCGGATGCGGTCGCCCAGGATGCGCGGGATCTCCTGCAGGTTGTCGACGGATATCTCAACGACGATATCGTACGGGCCCATCACTTCGTGGACCGCTTCGATCCCCTGCATGCCTTGTATCTCTGCTAGGACGTTCTTCGTGTTGCCAGGGTCAGTCACGATCAGCACGTAGGCTTTAATTGCCATCGGGGGTGCGCTCCTTCCCAGGTCTGCGAGCGATGCGTAGGTATAGACGGGTGTGCCGCCAGTATACCTGAATAGCGCGCCCTTCTCGCTCGCAACTGGCCTGATAGACTGAAGACACCGATGGCAACCCGCCCCGATCCCTTTGGCGCGCTCGCCAGCCTCGACACTTCGGCCGGCGCCGTGCGCTACTACCGGCTCAGCGCGCTCGATTCCGTTGATATCGAGGCGCTCCCGTTCACCATCCGCATCCTCCTCGAGAACCTCTTGCGCCGCTGCGACGGCGACGTCGTCACGGAGGAGCACGTGCGCTCGCTGGCTGGCTGGTCGCCTACAGGGGACGGCGGGCTGGAGCTACCGTTCATGCCGGCGCGCGTCCTGCTTCAGGACTTCACCGGCGTCCCCGTCGTCGCCGACCTGGCGGCGGTGCGCTCCGAGGTCGCGCGACAGGGCGGCGACCCGCAGCTCGTGAACCCGGACCTGGCCATTGACCTCGTCGTCGACCACTCCGTGCAGGTCGACGCCTTTGGCATGGAAGACGCCTTCCGCATCAACGTCGACCGTGAGTACGAGCGCAACGGACCGCGCTACGCCTTCCTGCGCTGGGCCCAGAACGCCTTCCGCAACTTCCGCGTCGTGCCACCCGGCGCCGGCATCGTGCACCAGGTGAACCTCGAGTTCCTGGCCAGCATCGTGCGCACGATCGACGACGCCGACGGCAGCATCGCCATCCCCGACACGCTCGTCGGCACCGACTCCCACACTACGATGATCAACGGGTTAGGCGTCCTTGGCTGGGGCGTCGGCGGCATCGAGGCCGAAGCCGCGATCGTCGGCCAGCCGATCTCGCTGCTCACGCCCGAGGTCATCGGCGTGCGGCTCACGGGCGCGTTACGCGAAGGTGTGACGGCGACAGACCTCGTGCTTACGGTAACGGAGATGCTGCGCGACTATGGCGTCGTCGATAAGTTCGTCGAGTACTTCGGGGACGGGCTGAGCAACCTCACACTGCCCGACCGCGCGACGATCGCCAACATGTGCCCGGAGTACGGCGCGACCTGCGGCTACTTCCCGGTCGACGCCGAGACTCTGCGCTACCTGCGCATGACCGGCCGCCCCGACGAACTGGTGGACCTCGTGGAGCGCTACTGCCGCGAACAGAACCTCTACCGCGAAGACTCCACGCCTGACCCCACCTTCACCGCCGTCGTCGATCTGGACCTCGCGAGCGTCGAGGCCAGCCTGGCCGGCCCGCGACGGCCGCAGGACCGCGTGCCGCTGGCGGGCGTCCGCAACAGCCTGCGCGAGGCGTTCGCGGGCCAGTTCAGCGAAAACGATGAGAAGGGGCGCTTCGAATCGGAGGGTGGCGCGACGAACGACCCCGAAGAACGCGCGACGACGGTCGACCCGGCAGCGGGGCCCGGAGCCGTCACCGTGGAGATCAACGGCGAGACGAAGGAACTGCGCCACGGCAGTGTCGCCATCGCCGCGATCACGAGCTGCACCAACACCTCGAACCCGCACGTGATGCTCGCCGCCGGGCTCCTCGCGAAGAACGCCGTGGAGCGCGGCCTCAGCGTCTCTCCCACGGTCAAGACGAGCCTCGCCCCAGGATCACGCGCCGTGATCGACTACCTGGAGAAGGCCGGGCTCATGGACTACCTGGAGCGGCTCCACTTCAACCTCGTCGGCTTCGGCTGCACGACCTGCATCGGCAACAGCGGGCCGCTCGATCCGCCGATCGCCGCCGCCGTCGAAGAGAACGACCTTGTGGTAGCGGCCGTGCTCAGCGGCAACCGCAACTTCGAGGGCCGCATCCACCCCCAGGTGCGCGCGTCGTACCTCGCTTCGCCGCCGCTTGTCGTAGCCTACGCGCTCGCCGGCAGCGTCGACATCGACATCGAGACCGAGCCCCTCGGCACGGGGGACGACGGCAACCCGGTCTACCTGCGCGACATCTGGCCGACCGGCGCAGAGATACAGGAGGCGGTGCAGGCGTCGGTGCGGCCAGAGCAGTTCCGCGACACGTACGACCACATCTTCGACGGTGACGAGCGCTGGTGGTCACTCAAGGTGCCGGAAGCGGCGCTCTGGGAGTGGGACGAGGCTTCCACCTACCTGCGAGAGCCGCCCTTCGTCGCGAACCTCCCGAAGGAACCGGCGCCCGTCAGGGACATCGCCGGCGCGCGAGTGCTCGTGATGGTCGGCGACTCGGTGACGACGGACCACATCTCGCCGGCCGGGGCGATCAAGAAGGACAGTCCGGCGGGCAAGTACCTTCAGCAGCACGAGGTGGCCCCGCGCGACTTCAACAGCTACGGGTCGCGCCGGGGCAACCACGAGGTGATGATGCGCGGCACGTTCGCCAACGTCCGCCTGCGCAACGAGCTTGCCGAGAAGGAGGGCGGCTGGACAACGCACCAACCGTCGGGCGACGAGATGTCCGTATACGACGCCGCGATGCGTTACGCCGACGAAGGCGTGCCCTCGGTCGTCATCGCGGGAGCGGAGTACGGCACCGGCAGTTCGCGCGACTGGGCGGCCAAGGGCGTCGCGCTGCTGGGCGTGCGCGCCGCGATCGCCGAGAGTTACGAGCGCATCCACCGCACGAACCTGATCGGGATGGGCGTCCTGCCCCTGCAGTTCGCCGAGGGCGAAGGCCGCACGTCGCTGGGCCTGACCGGCCGCGAGACCTACGACATCGAGGGCCTGGAGAAGGGCCTCGACATCGGCTCGACGGTCACCGTGCGCGCGAAGGCCGAAGACGGCGCCGAAACGACGTTCACGGCGACGGTGCGCATCGACAGCGCGCTGGAGCTGGCGCAGTACCGCCACGGCGGCATCCTGCCCTACATCACGAGGCGGATACTCGCGTCAAGGTGATCTCCACATGCAACTGGAGTTCTCCGACGACCCGGTCAAAGCGTTCAAACAACTGCGACTAATTCATTTCGCCTTTGCGGCCTCAGTGCTGCTAATGGTGTTCGCCGCGGAGCTTCTGGCCTCGCACAACGACGGCCCGATGGGCGATCTTGAAGGCTTCGCCTGGACGTTCAGGCTGTTTATCGCAGGTTATTACGCCCTTCTTCTCGTCCCCTTGGCGGTCTTGGCCAATGAACGACGATATGTGGCGAAGGGAATGAAGGTGGATCCGAGGAAGCCTGATCTAGTCGTGAAAAACGCCCTCGAGGCGACTCAGATATTCAGGTCGTCCCTTAGTCATTTCCCAGCAATTGTCGGAATGATTTTGTTTATCCTGAGTGATGAGCGCCTGGATCTTTACGTGCCAGTAACCGTATCGGTCCTGCTTCTCGCTTTGATCCGCCCCACTCGCAAGCACTGGGAGGAAACGTACGCTTTGGCTTCTCGCGAGTATCCGGGCATCAGCCCGTCACCTTGGGCGCCGTGACGACCACACTCGACTGGCTCGGCACCTCTACCTTCCGCCTCACGATCGGTGAGCTGGTGATCTTCCTCGACGCTTACATGGACCGCGTGCCGGACGCGCCGCCCGTCGGCCTCAGCGCGAAGGACGTCGCGAAGGCGGACTACGTGCTCGTCGGCCACTCCCACTTCGATCACATCGCCGGCGCGGAGGTCATCGCAAAGAACACAGGCGCGACGGTCATCGGCTCTCACGAGAGCTGCCGCGTAATGCGTGAGGCCGGAGTGCCGGACGGACAACTCAAGGCGTCGTCGGGCGGCGAGCGCCACCGTCTCTCGCCCGAAACCACCGTGCGCGTCTTCCCCAGCCTCCACTCGTGCACCTGGATCCTCACCGACCCGGAGCCCGGCGACGAAGAGCACGGACACAGCGGTCTGACACAGGACGAACGCGCGGCCTGCCCGGGCCTCGTCCAGCGCATCACGGAGATCGTCGCCGCCGGCGGTGAGACGGCTCAGGTCCTCCGCGAGCACGTCCTCGGCTCGACCGGCAGCATGAGCGACGGCGGGCCGCTGGCGTACCTGATCGAGACTCC
>JADFKG010000132.1 GCA_022565075.1 Chloroflexota bacterium
GCGTCGACACGGTGGATAATTCCGGCTTCTGCCTTCTAGAGATGTTCCAACAGTAGAACACTGGGGGTGGGCCGCCGTTACAGCGCCTAGCGGAGCAGAATCGCCGCGAGTTGCTTCTCGTCAAGCGGCGCCGCGGCCACCTCTTCGCCATCGACGGCGATCACCGGAATGCGCGATCCGTATCGTTCGTTCGCGCCGGCATCAGCCTCTATGTCTACGTATTCGAGCTCGAAGCGGGTCTGTTTCCGCAGACGCCTGAGCATTGACGCCGCTTCCTCGCAGAGGCCGCAGTCCGCCTTCGTGTAGAGGGTGACTCTCACTCTGCCCGTGGTTCTCCAGCGGGCGGCTCATCAGGCATCGCACTTTCTTCGGGCAAGACGGGACGTTGTCGCCCGCGCTCGGCACGTTCCTCTGCCGGTGGCGTGCGCAGCAGGTAGACGACGCCGCCGATGCCGATCGGCATGGCGATGAGGGTGATGACTTGCGCCGTCGTCAGGCCCAGGAGAATCTCATCGTCCAGACGCAGGAAGCTCACCCAGAAGCGCAGGAATCCGTAGAGGAACATCCAGGCGAAGAACGTGACGCCGGCGCGAGGAACCCTGGTGTAGATGACGAGGAGCGCCGCGAATATGAAGAGGTCCCCGATCAGCTCGTACGCCACGGCGGGGTGCTGTGGATTGAGCTGCAGCGGGAACGCCGGGCTGTTCACATTGGTGTAGACGACGCCCCAGGGCAGCCCCGTGCTGTCCGCGAAGTGCTCTCCGTTGATGATGTCGCCGAAGCGGCCGATCGCCATGCCCATGATGGCGCCGATGGCCCCAATATCGATGGCGCGAGTGACGTTCGGCACCTTCGCGAAGTAGCCGTAGACCAGGCCGCCTATCGCGCCGCCGATCAGCGCTCCGTAGATCGAGATGCCGCCGGCGTTGAGCGAGAACACCTGGCCGAAGTCGTTTTCGAAGTTGCTCCAGTTTTCGATGACGTAGAGACTGCGCGCGCCGATGATGCCGCCGACGATCAGCGCCAGCGCGGCGTTGTAGATCATGTCTTCCGAATAGCCCATCCGCCGCGCCAGCCAGGCCGCGATGGCGACGCCGGCGATGACGGCGAGCGCCGTGAAGACGCCGTGCCAGGTGATCTCTATGCCGGCCAAGTCGACAAGGGTCGGGTCGATGCCGATTTCGATCTTGAGGAGCGCGTTAATCATCGTCGTCTGTTTCCTCCGCTAGTTCCGCGCCCGCTTGCACGGCCAGTCTGCGCATTTCGGATGTGTAGTCTGCCTGTCCGGCGGCCTGCCCCGCCAGGGACGCCCCGCCGCGCGTTATCTTAGCCCAGAGCCGCCTTCTGGGCACCCAGAACGTGATCATCAGGCCGATAACGATCGCCGCCGCGCCGATCCAGACCAGGTAATCGGAGCGGTCGCGCCGGACGTCGATGCCGGAGAACTCGCGCTGGCCCTCGAACGTGTACTCGTATCCATCGATCAGCAGTGAGTCCCCGGCAGACAACGTCGCCGCCTGCGAGGTCAGCCCCACGATCGTCAGCTCCGGCTCGCCGCCGCCGCTTGGCGCGTCGACGTTCGTGCCCTCAGAGGTCGTGCCGGTGCCGTAGATGACGTTGTTCATCTGGAGCCGCACCGGGCCGTCGCTGGCGACCGATTCCGGCAGCGGCAGGTCCAGCGCGAAGCCCGCCGGTATCCGCTCCAGCCCAAGGTACGAGAAGACGAGCCCGTGCGACTCCACGCTCTGGCCGGCTGCCAGGCGCAGGGTCTCCGGGGTGTCGCCGAGGTCGAAGACGAGCAGTTCGTCTCCGTCGTCCGCGTCTTGAGGCAGGAGCAGCGTCAGGGCGGTGCCGTCCTCCAGGCGGACAAGGCCACCGTGGAACGGCTCGTCGTTGATCTCAAACGTGTCCGGGAGCACCACCGTCCGATCGATCAGCGTGGCGCCGTTCGCGTCGTCGATGCGCAGGCGCGCGGCCGGGCTGCGCATCGCCAGCGCCAGCGTTTCGCGGTAGATGACGTTGCCGCTGGCCGTATCGCGCACGACAAGTTCAGCGCCGAAGCCGAAGTAGGCGACCTGATAGAAGCGGTAGCCGTCGTAGCTGCAAGGCGTGTTCACTGTGGAGGAGCAGCGCAGCACTTCCTCGCCACCCCGGTAGATCGCCAGGTCAGAGCGGTAGTCCAGCGGCTGCCCGTCCGGGGCGAACTCGGCATACGACTCGACGAGCTCGACCTGCATCTGGTTCTCGTGTCTGACCGGGAAGACCGGCAGCGTCGACCCCTCGGCCAGGAAGAGGCCGGAAGAGAAAGAGTCGACGCGGCTGACGACGGCGGCGAGGATGAAGACGATCACGGCGGCGTGTGTGAGCAGCGTGCCCAGTTGCGCCACCTGGAAACGGTCCGCAAAGAGGAAAGTGGCCTCACCCTCCTGCCAGCGCTCCACCTTGTAGCGGGAGCGGCGGAGGCCGGCCTCCAGTCGCTCGACGTCGACCGTACCCTCGATGCGCAGGCGGTGCGGCGCCTGGTCGAAGTAGCGATCGGGCACGCGCTTGCGCGGCCGCGTGATCGCCGCCCAGATGCCGGGGAATCGGCTGACGACGTAGGCCGCCGTCGAAACAACGGTGACGGCCAGCAGCACGCTGAACCAGCCGGTGTGGAAGATGTCGAAGAGTCCGACGGCGTCCATGGGACTTGTCAGGAAGCCGTACATGCCGTCCTTCTCGGCAAGCCACTCGGCCTCGAGGACAGTGTCGCCGCGCACGTTGACAGGCTTCTGCGCGATCAACACGCCGGCCAGGCTGACAAGCGTGATCACGACGAGGAGCACGATGGCGAAGCGGACGTTGGTGAACAGCCACCAGACCGCGCGTAGCGGGTTGGTCCAGCTCAGCGAGCGCGTCCAGCCGCGGGCCGAGGCGCGACCGGGCTCCGACGCTGCCCTACCCGCCGCCATCGTCCTCGCCTGATCCGAGGATCGCCGCGATGCGCCCCTCCAGGTCGGACTGCTCGATCGCGCCCTGCACGTTGGTGCCGCGCTCCTCGGCCTGGAACGGGCCGATGAAGGCGCTCTCGATGACGCCGTCGCGGCCGATGAAGTAGGTCGCGGGCAAGCCGAGCAGCCGATAGTCGTCGCCCACCTCGCCGTCACGGTCGATCAGCACCGGAAAGTCGATCCCGAAGTCGTCGACGAACGGCCGGATGATCGACTCGCTCTCCTGGAGGTTGAGCCCGATGACCACGAGACCCTCTTCGCGATGGGCATCGTAGGCGGCGATGAACTGCGGCATCTCCTTGCGGCAAGGGCCACACCAGGTCGCCCAGAAGTTGAGCACTACGGGCTGACCACGGAAGTCGCTGAGACGCGTCTCCTCCCCGTCCAGCGCCTGCAAAAGGAAGTCTGGCGCCAGCGCTCCCTCCTCCGCACTGACGTTCGCTCCGACCGGAGCCAACGCCACCGGCAGTGCGACCGGGCCGTAGCGCTCGCCGGTGCTGCTGACGCCGCCGTCTCCACCGGCCTCGAGCCACCAGATGACGGCGGCGATGGCGACGACGACCGCCGCCGGGTACAGCCAGCGGCGGACGACGCTGCGACGCTTGGGCGTCGGCAGGTCGGTGGCGTTGTCGGTCATGGCCAGTAAAGAATACGCCGGTGAGACGCTGCGGGCATCACTCGCCGAAGAAGACGTCCGCGTAAAGGGCCTGCACGACCTCCGGCAACTCGCCTTCGCCCAGGAACGAAGGGCCGATGCGCAGCTCGAAGTGCAGATGGATCTCGACGCCCGGGTTCGTTACCGACTCGGGCGTACCGGAATCGCCGATGAAGCCGACGACGACGCCCCGCTCCACGTTGGCGCCCACAAGCAGGTCTTCCGGAACGCCCTCCAGGTGGCCGTAGCGCGTGATGAAGCCATCCCCGTGGTCGATCCAGACCTGGCGCCCCCGGAAGCGTTCGAGCGAAGCGGTATCGGTGAAGCCCTGCGCCACCACTTTCGCCAGCAGCTCCTCAAGCTCGCTCTGCGTCATCGGCTCGTAGATATGGTCTACGCGGATCACCCGGCCCGCCTTCGAGGCCAGCGCCGGCGTGCCCAGCTCGATGTCGACACAGGCGAAGTTGGTGAAGAAGTCGACGCCCTCGTGCACACCGGCACGGTATTCGCGCGGCGCGTTCGGCATCTGGTCGTCTTCGCTCGGGATGCAGGCGCCGGCGACGGGGATCAGCCAGCCAGTGCCCGCCGGGTTGTCGATCGCGATAGTGGGTTCAGGCGTCGGATCGCCAGCGTCAGGCTGAGAAGCGGTCGAGCCGGCGATGCGCAGGACCTGCCCCACGCTGAGTATCGAGCCCAGCGTCAGTCCGTTAGTCGAGGCCAGCGCCTCAACGGAGATGCCGAAGCGGTCTGCGATGTCCCAGAGAGTGTCGCCGCTCTCAACCGTGTAGTCGAAGTCGCCGGGCGTTACCTTCGGCGTCGCGGTCGGAGGGCTCGTGAGCGACGGCGAGGCGACGGCGGACGGCGACGGCGTCAGCGTCGGCGTCGTCTCGTCTGCGCCGGACCCGCTACCGCAGGCGGCCGACAGTAAAACGGCGGCCGCGAGGACCGCCGTCGTGGCGAAGCCGATCAGCGTTCGCCTACTTCTTGACGGGATAGCCCTCTTCCTCCATCGCCGCCTCGATGCCTCCCAGCGACGTCTGGCCGGGGTCAAACTCGACGACGACCTGCTTACCGTCCGGGTCGCCGGAGATGAACTGCACGCCGGGCAGCTTCTCGACCGAAGTCCGTATCGTCTGGATGCAGTGATCGCAAGAGATCTCCGGGGCTTCCAGGGTCGCGCGCTCCATACTCAACCTCCTCCGGCGGATGATGTTCCGCCGTGTCGCCAGGCGCAGCGCTTCGGCGTGCGCCTGCTCTTCTACCATATCGTCCAGCGGCGCCAGCCGCACGTCCCCGTTCTGCCCGGCCAGCGCGAGGGCGATGAGGTGGTCGGCGAAGTGCGGATTCTTGGGCAGCAGCGAGCCGTGAAGGTACGTCCCGTAGAGGTTGCGGTAGACGGCGCCCTCGCCACCGTCGTCGCCGTTGTTGCCGAAACCCGTGACGATGGTGCCAAGAGGCCGCGCCCGCGGGCCCAGGTGCGTCCTGCCGCCATGGTTCTCGAAGCCGACCAGCGTCTCGCCCGCCCACTCGATGACCACGTTGCCGATGAAGCGTTTGGCGTCCGCCCCCGGGTGCTCCGTCCAGATGTCGAGCAAGCCGACGCCCGGGAGCTCCCCGCCGTCCGCCGAGCGATAGTACGCGCCCATCAGCTGATAACCGCCGCAGACAGCCAGCAGCACGCCGTCGCCTTCGACGTACTCCTGGAGCGCCTCGCCCTTCACATCGCGCAGGTCGTCCACCACGCGGCGCTGTTCGGCGTCCTGCGCGCCGCCGATGAAGACGAGATCGTACGCTCCAGGGTCGAAGGCGTCGCCGATCGAAAGCTCGTCAAGCTCGAACTCGATCTCGCGGCGCCTGCAGCGTCGCTCGAAGCACATGATGTTGCCGCGGTCGCCGTAGATGTTCATGAGCTTCGGGTAGAGGTGCGC
>JADFKG010000133.1 GCA_022565075.1 Chloroflexota bacterium
TGGTAACGGCGCGAAAGTGGCCTGGACGCATGCCGCCCTCCAACGGTTGGCTGACTTCTTCAACATCTACCCAAGTCTGGAAGCCTGGCGGGTACATGATCTCGGGGGTGGGCAGCCAAACCAGATCAACACCCTCGGCTTCCAGCAGGTTGAGGTCTTTGGGGGTATCGCGCGGGTAGGCATCCAGGTCTTCGTTGGGGCCAAATTGGGCTGGGTTGACGAAGATGCTGACCACTACGGTGGCACAGCCGGCGCGAGCGCCCCGGACGAGCGAGAGGTGGCCTTCGTGGAGGAAGCCCATCGTGGGCACGAGGGCAACCGTGCCGGTGGCGGCGTCGCGGGCGGCGGTCATCTCGGAGGCGGTGGTGATGGTGCGCATGGGGTTTAGTTTATGCGCACGGGAGCCAGATCCTCTGCTACAGAGACACGCTATCAGCCAATTTTGGTCCAGGTGCCGCAATTACTGGCCTCGAAGGCGACGTCGCCCGGCTTAATCTCCACGGTCTGAATCGCAGTTGAGATTCCGTTCGAAATGATGTCGCCGAGTTCGCCACCGAGTCCGCTCAGACGCGCCCAGTAACAGAAGCCAGAGGAGTCGCTATTGCGCCAGATGCCGGGCTGGATATCGAACCCCACGAGCCAAGTGCCATCGCCGAACGTCTGAGATGTCGGCTGGGGAGTAGGAGTCGGGGTCACAGGCGGGCTAGTCGGTGTCTGAGTAGCCGCGGCAGCCGTCGGTGTGGGAGTGGGAGTGGGAACAGACGGCTGCGTGGCCGTCGGAACGGCAGTGAAGGAAGGTTTCGGTGGCAGAGTCTGTGCCGGCGTCGGGGAGCTCACGTTGCTCCCGATGGCATCACAGCCGCCCGGGAGGTTGACGTTCAGCCCAGCGTCGTGCCGGAGCAGCAAGAGGCTGTCGACGGGATTGACGGAGCCATCGCAGTTCATGTCGCCCTTAGAATTGACCGCGGATGAGCCGCGGGCGGCGACCCCCACGCTGCCGATGGCGTCACAGCCGGCTGGCAGATTGACGCTGAGTCCCGCATCATGCCGGAGCAACAAGAGGCTGTCGACTGGATTTACGGACGCATCGCAGTTCAGGTCACCCTTGACTTCGACGGGCGACGCTCCGGCGATCATTACGGCGGAGACCAGGACCACGATGATCCCGATGCTGAAGACGAGTACGGAACTGTAGACGATGCGCATGACCCACCCCGATTTCCTCTAATCTGAACGGCATCGCGCAGGATACCACATGCGCTGTGCCTTCGCCTGAAGCAAGATGCGGCCCCGCTCATCCTTCGAGAGCCTCAGGACGAGCGGGGAGAGACGTGGGAGCGGTTGTGTCGTACTAGTGAGCCGGCGTGGTCTCGGTCGGGGTCGCTGCGGCCGGCTTCTTGATGAAGGACTCCTTCTCGGTAGGGAAGGAGCCGTCACGGACGTCGGCGGCGTAGGCCTTGAGCGCCTCGACGATCGTGGGGCCGAGGTTGGCGTAGCGCCCCGCGTGCCTGGGGACGAAGTCGCTGAAGAGGCCGAGGAGGTCGTGCCAGACCTGGACCTGGCCATCGCAGCCCCAGCCGGCGCCGATGCCGATCGTCGGGATGTCGAGCTTTTCGGTGATGATCTCGGCGACGCGGACGGGTACGGCCTCGAGGACGATGGCGTAGGCGCCGGCTTCCTGGAGCGCCATGGCGTCGTTGAGGATGCGGACGGCGGCGGCCGGGGTCTTGCCCTGCACCTTGTAGCCGCCGAGCTGGTTGATCGATTGTGGCGTGAGGCCGAGGTGGCCCATGACGGGGATGCCCGCCTGGGTGAGGCGGCGGACGGTATCGGCGACGTGTTTGCCGCCTTCGAGCTTGACGGACTGTGCGCCGCCTTCCTTGAGCAGGCGGGCGGCGTTGCGGAGGGCGTCTTCGGGGCTGGTCTGGAAGCTGCCGAAGGGCATATCGGCGATGACGTGCGTGCGCTGCGTAGCCCGGACGACGGGCTTCACGTGGTGCACCATCTCGTCCATCGTGACGGGGACGGTGGAGTCGTAGCCGAGGACGACGTTGCCGAGGCTGTCGCCGACGAGGATGAGGGGGATGCCGGCCTCTTCGACGAAGCGGGCGGAGGAGTATTCGTAGGCGGTGATCATGACGATCTTCTCGCCTCGCTCCTTCATCGCCTTGAGGTCTGTGATGGCGGTTCGCTTCTTCATGTTGTCACCTCCCGGTGGGCGCCCGAACGGGTCGCCGCCTGCGGTCTTGCTTACCAGGTGAGTCCCATCTGTTGGCGCATCGCTTGCTCGAACTGTTCGAACGTCAGGCTCTTGAGCGCGGCTACCACCATGTTGGCGTCCGGGCCAACGGGGTAGCGGAACTTGTCTCCGATCTCGATCGCTTCGATGATGGCGTTGGCAACGTCGGAGGGCTGCGAGCCGCCGCCCTCTGCGAGCTTCTCGGCCCCCTTCTCCCAGTCGTGGAGCATCTCTGTGTAGGGCGACTCCTCGCCGGCGGCAGCGCCGACGAGTCTGCGGTTTTCGCCGAAGGGTGTTTCGACGCCGCCGGGCTCGATGAGGTGGACGCGGATGCCGAAGTGGCCGAGTTCGAACTTCAAGGATTCGCTGAGCGCCTCCAGCGCCCACTTGGAGGCAGCGTAGAGGCCGTTGAGCGGCGCACCGACGCGACCGGCGATGGAGGAGACGTTGACGATGACGCCGTTTTGCCTCGTGCGCATGCCCGGTGTGACGGCCGACATGAGGCGGAAGGGGCCGTAGACGTTGGTCTCGAACTGGTCTTTGAGGTCGTCGACGGTCATCTCTTCGAGCGGGCCCCAGACCTCGAAGCCGGCGTTGTTGACGAGGACGTCGATCTCGCCGGCCTGGGCCAGAGCGGCGTCGACGGAGGCTTGCTCGCGAACGTCCAGCTCGAGGACGGTGACGTTATCGGTGGAGGCGAGGTCGCCGGCCCTGGCAGCGTTGCGGACGGTGGCGAAGACGTTGTAGCCCCTGGCGGCGAGCTGGCCGGCGGTGGCATGGCCGATGCCGCCAGTGGAACAGCCGGTGATCAGTACGGACTTGGACATGGGGCCTCCTTAGGCTGGTAGGGCCTCGCGTACGCCATCGGAGGTACGGACGATGCGGTTGTCTCCGTCGACGTAGACGAGGCGTGGGCGATAGCTGTCGAGTTCGGACTCGGCGAGTTGCATGTAGCTGATGATGATGACGATATCGCCGGCGTCGATGAGCCGGGCGGCGGCGCCGTTGAGGACGACTTCGCCCTCGCCGCGCGTGCCTTCGATGGCGTAGGTGACGAGGCGGGCGCCGTTATTGCAGTCGACGACGTGGACTTGCTCGTGGGGCAGGATGTCGGCCGCTTCCATGAGTACGGGGTCGAGGGTGATGGAGCCTTCGTAGTCGACGTCGGCGCCGGTGCAGGTCGCCCTGTGTATCTTGCTCTTGAGCATGGTCCGCATTTGTTCGCACCTCCTGTGCGGTGTTTTCCGCTTGTCGCCGCCGCCCCCGCCTTTGGACAGACCTGAAGGTCTGTCCCTACGACTACTGTCTCTACGACTACGACCGTAGTCTGTCCCTACGACCGTAGAGGGCCGGGCCCACGAAAAAACCCTTTCGGCAATCCGAAAGGGCACGTCTCCGCGCGCTGAGCGCTCTATGTGCCGTCTCGGCCGGTATGGTCCAAGCGGGTCCTGGCGTCTGTTCTGCCCTTGCGGGCATCTTGTAGCCGCCCAAAGGGTCGGCGGGTTTAGTGTAGCAAAGGGGGAAAAGCTGTCAACGTTGTGCTTTGGCGCACAAATGAAAACGGAGCCTGGTGGGGGCTCCGTTTTCGAAGGAGGCCAAGCACAGCGTGCTTGCGAGTTAGAAACGGCCGGGCGGGGAGTTGAAGCCCCCAGACGTGGCCTGTTGCGGGGCCAATTCGCGCCTGATGGAAAGATCTAGCGCGTCTCTGTGAACCTGCTTCGTTGACTCGGACTTGCCGTCGTGCTTAATGATGGCTGTCTTAGTCGGGTTGCCTTTCGGCTTCTTGCGAAACGGGTTCACCATTCTTGTGCCCTTTCAGGTCTCGTCTGTTGTCCGGTCGTGTGAAGCCAGTTTGCGCCCTCCAGGTGAACAGGCGGGTTAACCAGCGCCGAACTTAGGTTAACCAACGGTAAACGGTTGTCGCGGCCCGAAGCCGGGATCCAGCGCTATGCTAGACTGACGCCTGCCAAGCAGAGGAATACGTACGCACCAGGAGGTCGCCCATCATGCGAGAAGCAGTGCTCGTAGACATGATTCGCACGCCGTTCGGCCGCGCCGGCCAGCGCGGGGTGTTCCGCGACATCTCGCACGTCGAGATGGTCGTGCCGCTGATGAAGAACGTCCTTGCCCGCAACAACGTGGGCGGCGAGGAAGTGGATGAGGTGCTATGGGGCTCCGTCGGCATCGCCGGCATGCTCACCCGCTCGCGGCTCTATGTGCTCGAAGCAGGCCTGCCTTACACGATCTCGGCGACGGACATGAACAAGCAGTGCGGGTCGTCGCTGCAGGCGAGCGCGCAGGGGGCGTTCGCGGTGATGGCCGGGATGTCGGACGTGGTGATCGCCGGGGGCGTGGAGACGATGGACCGGGTGAACCCGATTCCGCCCGGCGACGAGACGAACCTGCAGCAGGTCCAGACGTCAGAGGTGATGGCGAAGGAGTTCCTGCAGCCGTGGCCGGACAAGGACAAGGCGCCGGTGTGGCAGAAGCGCTGGTACCAGGTAACGGAGCCCTGGATCATGGACATGGGCCAGACGGCGGAGAAGCTGGCAAAAGAGCGTGGTGTGTCGCGAGAGGACGCCGACAGGTTCTCGCTGGAGAGCCACAGGAAGACGATCCGCGCGCAGAAGGAAGGCCTGCTGGCGGACGAGATCAACCCGATCGAGATCTCTTATTCTGACGGTTCGAGCGTGAAGGTGGAGACTGACCAGAACCCGCGCGAGAACACGTCGCTGGAGAAGCTGACGAGTCTGAAGCCGGCGTATACGGCGGACGGCCAGGTGACGGCGGGCAACGCGAGCCCGCGCACCGACGGGGCGACGGTCTGCCTGATCATGGAGAAGCAGATGGCGAAGGAGAAGGGGCTGAAGCCGCTGGCGACGTTCCGCCACGCGGCGTCTGTGGGGGTCGACCCGACGATCATGGGGATCGGCCCGGTGCCGGCGACGCAGAAGCTGCTGAAGCGCAGCGGGATGACGCTGGATGACTTCGACATCATCGAGATCAACGAGGCGTTTGCCTGCCAGGTGCTGGCCTGCGGCGCGGAGTTGAAGTGGGACTGGGACAAGGTGAACCCGAACGGCGGCGCGATCGCCATCGGGCACCCGCTGGGGGCGACGGGGACGCGGCTGCTCGGGACGATCGCCTATGAGATGCGCCGCCGCGACGCGGAGTGGGGCCTGGTGACGCTGTGCATGGGCGCGGGGATGGGCATGTCGCTGGCGCTGCAGCGCGAACACTACGACTGGTAGCGACTGGCCTCGCGACGTCGTCTGCGGGGAAGATGGGAGTCGCGACCC
>JADFKG010000134.1 GCA_022565075.1 Chloroflexota bacterium
CTTAACTCGTTCGCGCCGGGGCCACCCTACGCTGCGCGGCTGGACTTCACGATGGACGGGATTATCAACGTCTTCGATGTAGTCCCGTTCATCTCGCTGCTTGGCATCCGGTGTGCGCCCTGGCCGTGATCTGAAGATCGCGCCTGCGGAGCGACGCCCATGCGTGCGATAAGATAGGGCGCAGAACGGAGGCTCTATGGTTACGAACGGGACGAACGAAGTCGTTATCGCCGGCGCTGTGCGAACGCCGATCGGGACGTTCAGCGGTGCGTTCGTCGATACGTCGGCCACGACGCTGGGATCGATCGTTATCGCCGAGGCGCTGAAGCGCGCGAACGTGGCGCCGGACCAGGTCGACGAGGTCCTCATGGGCAACGTGCTTTCGGCTGGCCTCGGTATGAACCCGGCGCGCCAGGCGTCAATCGCCGCCGGCATCCCGGAGACCGTGCCCTGCACCGCGGTGAACAAGGTCTGCGGCTCCGGGCTGAAGACCGTCGCCATGGCAACGCAGGCGGTGCTGCTCGGTGACGCCGACGTCGTCGTCGCCGGCGGCATGGAGAACATGTCCGCCTCGCCGTTTCTCCTCCCCAAGGGGCGCTACGGCTACAAGATGGGCGATGGCGAAATCATCGACCACATGATCCGCGACGGCCTCTGGTGCGCGCTCGGCGACTGCCACATGGGCGTCACCGCAGAGAACGTGGCGGGTGACTTTGAGATCTCACGCGCCGACCAGGACGAGTTTTCCGCCAGCAGCCAGCAGAAGACGGCGCAGGCCTGGGAGGCCGGCCGCTTCGCCGAGGAGATCATCCCCGTCGAGGTGAAGAAGCGCAAGGAGACGATCGTCGTCGACAAGGACGAGCACTTCCGCGCCGGCACGACGGCGGAAGTGCTGGGCAAGCTGCGGCCGGCGTTCAAGCCAGACGGATCGGTCACCGCCGGTAACGCCTCCGGCATCAACGATGGCGCGGCTGCTGTTGTCGTCATGTCTCGCAAGAAGGCAGAGGAACTCGGCGCCGCGGCGATGGCCACGGTGACCTCTTACGCCAGCGCCGGCGTCGCGCCGCGCGTGATGGGCATCGGCCCCGTGCCGGCGACGCAGAAGGCGCTCGCCCGCAGCGGGCTGAGTATCGACGACATGGACCTGATCGAGGCCAACGAGGCGTTTGCCGCACAGTCGCTGGCCGTCGGGCGCGAGCTCGGCTGGGACTGGGAGCGCGTCAACGTCAACGGTGGCGCGATCGCCCTCGGCCACCCGATCGGCGCCAGCGGCACGCGCATCCTGGTGACGCTGCTGTACGAGATGAAGCGCCGCGAGGCCAAGCGCGGCCTGGCGACGCTCTGCATCGGCGGTGGCCAGGGCATCGCGATGGTCGTCGAGAACGCGAACTAGGGCGACGATCAAGAGTCGCTCCGGGAACTAACGTGAAGTCCGAATCTGAAGCCGCCTTCGACCTCTTCCTGCAGTGGCTGCGGGAGGGACACGGCCGTGGCTTTGCCGTGAAGGACTCTGACAGCGTCGTCACTGCGAGCGATGGCGAGTTCACGCTCGCGGCGTCCGTGGCGTCTCTCGTGCCCTTCGAGGACGAGCGCTGGGAGGCCGCCCGCGAGCGTCTGGAGTCGCAGATCGCCGAGGGCCTGCCGGCGCGTATCGCGCTCTGGGCGCCGTCCGGCGCCGCGCTGCCCGCGGAGGAGCCGGTCGCGAGCGAGTTCGCCGAGACGGTGCGGCAAGGTGCGGTCAAGCTCGGTCCGCAGGAACGGGCGCACCTGCCCCTGCCGATACGGATCCTCCTGCGCAAGAACAACAGCGGCGGCGGCGTGATCTCAGCGACCGGTGGCCTGCAGCCGCACTGGGCGACCTTCACAGGCCGCGTTCAGGGCACCTTCGATCTCGACTCGACGGCGCTGCATCGCTTGCCCGAGTCGAGCGAGCACCTGGAGAAGTTGATCGAGCAGATCGTCGAGGTCGCCGGCCAGATGAGCGACGGAGAGGTGCGCGAGATCGAGACGATCGACGCCTGGACGGTACAGCGCCTCTCGGGCGACGGCGGCTGCACGATCTTCGGGCTGCCGCGGGCCGCGACGGAGGACATCGGCCTGGCCGTGCGGCGCAACTTCCGCCGGCTACTGCGCGACGCCGTGCCGTCGTTGCGCGAGGCGGAGGCAGACCTGCGCGCGCTGATCGTCATCGGCTACTATCCGCGGATGGAGATGGAGGGCGCGACGACGGCCTTGCGCGGCTACGACCCGACGTTGTATAGCGGCCTCGACTTCGTCTGTCTGGTGGCGGACGGCGTGGTCAAGCCGCTCATCCAGACGCCCGACCGCCTGCTGCCGTGGGCGAAGGCCGCTCAGCCGGAAGCCTGAACGCGCCCGATCAGCACCCGCAGGGCGGCCTCGGCGCAGGCGAGGCGGTTGCCGCTACGGTCGTCCTTGAACTCGAAGCGCTGGCTCGTGACGCTCTTGCCGTCGGCGATCGCGATGTAGAAGAGGCCGACCGGGCGCTCCTCCGAGGCGCCGCCGGGGCCGGCGATGCCCGTCTCCGCCAGGCCGATGTCCGCGCCCGACCAGTTGCGCACGGCGGTGGCGAGCGCTTCGGCGGCTTCCGCGCTGACGGCGCCGTGTTCGCGCAGCACGGCCTCCGGTACGCCCAGGCGCACCTTCACCTCGTTCCAGTACGGCGCCACGCCCATCACGAACACGGACGAACTGCCGGCGATGCCGGTCAGCTGATGGCCGATCAGCCCGCCGGTCGTCGCCTCCGCCGTGGCGACGGTCAGGCCCTTCGCCACGAGCGCGGCGATCGCCTCAGCCGCTAACGGATGCGCGCTTTCGCTCACGGGCCCACTCAACGCTACGGCCAACGGCCTCTCTCATGCCGACTTCGGCCCGCCAGCCCAGCTCTGCACGTGCCTTCGAGTTGTCCTCTTTGTAATCGAGGCCCATCAGGTTGACGGAGAAGCGGGTCAAGTCCGGGTGGTGCGACCAGCCACGTAGCCGGGCGACGGCCTCCATCCCGGCGGCAATCGTGTACAGGACCCGCAGCGGGATGGTGCGGCGTGGCGCGTCGACGCCGGCGATCTCGGCAGCGGCGTTGAAGAAGTCGCGCTGCGTGACGTGCTCTTCGTTGACGGCGTTGTACGTCTCGCCCAGCGCCGCTTCTGTCGTGGCGGCGCGGATGCAGAGGTCGGCGACATCGCCCGCGTAGATGCACGGCAGCTGGTTGCGCCCGTTGCCCATGTAGGCGGCCGTCGAACTCTTGAGGAAGGCGATGAGCCCCGGCAGCATCGCCGAGTCGCGCTCCCCCAGGATCAGTGCCGGCCGCACGATCGTGACTGGCACTCGGCCTCGCTCCTGCGCGCGGCGAGCGACCTTTTCGGCGGCCGTCTTGGCGCGGCGGTAGTAGTCCAGCGGGCCGAAGTACGTCTCCAGGCGGGTCGATTCATCGACGCCTTTGGCCAGGTCGTCGTAGCGGTAAACGGCGTCGGAACTGACGTGTAGAAAGCGCTTGACGCCGGCGTTGGCGGCCGCCCGCAGCATGTTGCGGGTGCCGTCGACCGTCACGCGCTTGAAGTCGCTCCATGGGCCCCAGTCACTGACGTGCGCCGCCGCGTGGTAGACGACCTCGACGCCGGAGAGCGCCGCCGGGAGCGACTCGGGCTCCGTGATGTCGCCGACTACGAGCTCGGCGTCGCGCGACTTGAGGTACGAACTGTCGCTCGTGGGGCGCACGAGGGCGCGAACGGCGTCGCCTCGCTCGATGAGGCGGTCGGCGATGTGGCTGCCGAGGAATCCGGAGGCGCCGGTGACGAGCGTCTGCATGGGGCGTGTCCGTTCGCTGGCGCGGCGGATGCGCGCACGATAGGTTGACGCGACTATATCATGGGGGACGAATGAGCCGGTATTCGCTGGCGCTGGGCGCCGGACCCGCGGAGGAAGTTGCGAAGCTGGCGGCCGATGCAGAGGCCGCCGGCTTCGGCGCGCTGTGGACGTCGGAGATGTTCCACGATCCGTTCTCGCCGCTGGCCGCGGCGGCGACCGGGACGTCGCGTATCGGTCTGGGCACGTCGATCGCGCTGGCCTTCGTGCGCAGCCCCTGGGTGCTGGCGCTGACGGCGCTGGATCTGGACGCGATGTCGGGAGGGCGCTTCGTGCTCGGGTTGGGCACCGGTCTGAAGCGGATCAACGAGCGCTGGCACGGCATCGCCTACGGCAAGCCGACTCCGCACATCCGCGAGGTCGTGCAGCTCGTCCGCTTGATCACGGAACGTGCCCATGGCGGTGAGCCGATCAAGTTTTCGGGCCAGTTCTACACGCTCGACATCCAGGGCTGGCGCCGGCCGCAGCCGCCCGTGAGGGAGCGAATCCCGATCTACCTGGCCGGCGTGCGCGAAGGGATGATCCGGGCGGCTGCCAGCGTAGCGGACGGCCTTCTGGGACACCCGATCTATTCGTTGCGCTGGACGAAGGAGGTCGTGATTCCGGCGCTGGCGCGTGGGCTGAAGGAGGCGGGGCGCGAGCGGGAGGGCTTCGAGCTATGCCTCGCTGTCTGCTGCGCCGTGGACAGCGACGTTGGACGGGCGCGGCGCGCGGCGGCCGCCACCATCGCCTTCTACGCGACCGTCAAGACGTACGAGCCGCTGTTTGCATCGTTCCCGACGGAGGTGCGGGCGATCCGGGAGGCGCTTTTGAAGGGCAACACCACGGGGGCGGCGGAAGCGGTGAGCGACGAGATGATCGACACGTTCGCGGCGACCGGCGACGCCGACCAGGTGCGCGCGCAGGTGAAGCCGTACCTCGACCTCGCGGACACGGTCTGTCTCTCGCCGCCGGACCAGTTGATCGAGTCGGCTGAGACGGAACGATATCGGCAGGCGCTGCTGGAAGTCTTTGGCGAGTAGGCGCCGCGTACTACGATACAAAGCATGAACCTGGAACCGGGCGCGCTGGCGCCACACTTCACGCTGCCGGGCCTCGACGGGCGCGAGTACTCGCTACCGCGCGATCGCGGCGACGAGCCTCTTCTCCTGGCGTTCTTCCGGGTGAAGTGCGCGACTTGCGATGTGGCGTACCCTTACCTGAACCGCCTGAAGGACTTGTACACGGACGGCTGGCAGCTGTGGTCCGTGTGCCAGGACAACCCCGAGCGCGCGGCAAAATACGCCGAGCGGTTCGCGCTGGCGCATCCCGTGTTGCTGGACGGGGCGGAGCTGGAGGTTTCGCGCCTCTACGACCCACCGTCGACGCCGGCGCTCTACCTGATCGGCCGCGACGGACGGATCGAGTTCACGTCTGAGGGCTTTGCGAAGGACGACCTCAACGAGATCGGCCGCCGCATCGCCGGTCTCGCTGGTGCGAAGGCCGTCGAGATCGCGGCGGCGGACGACGGAAATCCGCCGCTCAAGCCCGGCTGTATGGCGCGGCAGCGAATGCCGCGGCGGCCATCATAGCGCCACCGAATCGCGCCAACAGCCGTTTTGTGAATCGCGTAACCCGGTGTTAC
>JADFKG010000135.1 GCA_022565075.1 Chloroflexota bacterium
CGCGACGGCCCGCAGCTTGTCAGCCGGCACCACCTCGTCGAGAAAACCAGCGTCACGCGCGCCGTTCGGGTCGTAAATCTTCGCGGTAAGCGTAGCTTGCGTCAGATAGCGTTTGGAAAGGCGGTCCTTCGCCAGTAACCACGCGAACGGCGGCAGCGTCGCGCCGATGGCGACTTCGTTCAGACCGATTCGAAAATCACCGTCTGCACCGAGGCGATGATCGCCAGTGAGCAGACACAACGCGCCAAGCGCAATGGCGTGTCCCGGCGCAGCGACGACCAGGGGCTGCGGCCATCCGTACAGGCGCATCATGAGACGCGCACCGCCCAGCGCCTGGGCGCGTGCCTGCGTTGCGTCTCCACCGCGAATCACGTTGAGGTCGAACCCGCCCGAGAACATGCCTGGTCGGCCGGTCAATACGACGGCTCTGGCATCCTCCGCGGCGCGGTCGAGCATTGCATCAACGGCGGCAATCATTGGTGGCCCGAAGGCGTTGGCCTTGCCATCGTCCATGCTGATGAGGGCCACGTCGCCGACCTGTTCGTATCTGGTCAACTCGGTCATGGGATCATCTCCTGTTGATGGCGAGGTCCGCGGAACAAGGCGGCCCAGCGCTTCATTCATCGCGCGTTCGGTGTGAAAAGTCAACGAGCCCCGTACCCGGTCCGGAACGGGAGATGGGGCGTGTCACTGCCGTCCGAATCCCTCCGCTCGAAGAGTCGAACTCCCCGATGGTGAAGGCCGCACGCTCCATAGAGGGGGTGAGCATTGGATCCGGCGGCGCCAACGACTCGGCGGCGCCCCCGGCACCGCGACGACGATAGTGTGATGGAGATGGCGAGCGGAACTAGCTGGACGCGCCAACAGTCGTTGGTGGCGCTCAATCTGTACTGCCAACTCCCGTTCGGGAAGCTTCACCACCGCAATCCCGAAATCATCCGTTGCGCCCAGCTAATCGGCAGGACTCCATCGGCGCTTGCTATGAAGTTGACCAACTTCGCCAGCCTTGATCCGGCCATCACGTCGACCGGGCGGAGCGGACTACCGAACGTGTCCAACGCTGACAAGGCCATCTGGTCGGAGATGCAGGCGGATTGGGATCAGTTCGGTATCGAGGCGCGTGAAGCGGCGGCCAGCCTCGGCGTCGCTGACTCGGATGCCACGAGTGAGGCCCAGGCCACAGATGAACTCCCCGACTACACTGGCGCAAACAGGCAAGCCGAGGTTGCTGTCCGCATCGGCCAGTACTCATTCCGCCGGACGGTCCTCAGCGCTTATGATTATCGCTGCTGCATTTCCGGTCTGGCTGTGCCCTCGCTACTCGTCGCTAGCCACATTAAGCCGTGGCGAGTCGATGAACGAAACCGCCTTAATCCCCGGAACGGCCTGTGTCTGTCGGCCCTCCACGACAGAGCGTTCGATGTGGGCATCATAACCATTACAGACGAGATGACCGTCAGCGTGTCCCAAGCCCACGCGACCGAAGCAGACGGCTTCTTTCAGTCGGCCCTTTCCTCCTACCATGGTCGGCCAATTACGCTCCCCGAGAAATTCCCACCAGCGGAGGAGTTTCTCAGTTATCACCGGCAGCACGTATTTCAAGGATGAGGATGCCCATGAACATTTGTCTTGAGTACCAATACAGAGACGCAGGCAACTTCAAGAATTGGGGTGAGATCGTATTCTCGAATCCCCGCAGTCTTGCGCCAGAAGTCGTCACGCAAATGGCTGAAGAAGTGCTCATCGACCGGGAATTCTTCGTAGCATCCAGCGCACGAGTGCCTGACCTCCATTTCCCCGACTGGAATCCCGATCTCGATCACGACTGGCACAAGATGGTTACCTTTCGATCTACCGACGAGGCCCCCAATGATCCAGAGCAGCGGACCATTGAAGATTTTGTTGCCTCGCTTCGTTCGGCATAAAGTACTGCCGCACGGTCGCGATGGCCTTGGCGACTCTGAGCAACATAGCTGACTAGCTCCCCTTCCCCCTTCCTGATCGCGCCGCCATAATGTGGCCCATGCGTATGTCGAGGCTGTTTTCGAAGACGTTGCGGGAGGTGCCCGCGGACGCTGAGACGGAGGGGCACCGGCTGCTCGTTCGCAGCGGGATGATCACGCCGATCGCGGCCGGCGTGTACGCCTACATGCCGCTGGGGCTGCGCGTGCTGCACGGCATCCAGTCGATCATCCGCGAGGAGATGGACCGCGAGGGGCCGGACGGCCGGGCGGGCCAGGAGCTGCTGATGTCGTCGCTGGTGCCGATCGAGTTCTACGAGCGGTCGGGGCGCGATCAGACGATGGCCGAGATACTCTTCCGGCTGACGGACCACCACGACCGCGAGTTCGCGCTGGGCCCGACGCACGAAGAGGTGTTCGTCGAGGTCTTCAAGCGCAACGTGCAGTCGTACCGCGACCTGCCGCTGATGCTCTACCAGATCGCGACGAAGTTCCGGGACGAGCCCCGGCCTCGCGGCGGCCTGATCCGGCTGCGGCAGTTCACGATGAAGGACCTCTACAGCTTCGACGCCGACCAGGAAGGCCTCGACGTCTCGTACCAGATGATGTTCGACGCCTACGTGCGGGTGTTTGAGCGCTGTGGCGTGCCGGTGATCCCGGTGCTGGCCGATTCGGGCGCGATGGGCGGCAACGATACGCACGAGTTCCTCTACCTGACGGAGATCGGCGAGGACCGCTGCCTGCTCTGCCCGAAGTGCGGCTACGCGGCGAACGCGGAGGTAGCGACGTTCGTGAAAGAGCCGGCCTACGCCGACGAGGAGCCGAAGCCGCTGGAGGAGATCGATACGCCCGGCCTGACGACGATCGAGGCGCTGGCGGATCACCTGGGCGTGCCGAAGTCGAAGACGTGCAAGGCGGTGTTCTACACGGCCAGCTACGGCGACGAGCATGGCGGCGCGCGAAAAGACCCGGTGCTGGTGGCGATCCGCGGCGACATGGACGTCAACGAGTCGAAGCTCAGGAACGCGCTCGGCGCCATCGAGTTGGAGTACATGGACGAGGGCGCTGTGACCAGGGCGGGGTTCGTCGCCGGATCGGCCTCGGCGGTCGGCCTCGAGAACATGAAGGTCGTCGCCGACGATCTCGTCGTGCAAGAGCGGAACCTCGTGGCCGGGGCGAACAAGCCGGACAAGCACCTGCTCAACGTCAACCACGACCGCGACTGGAAGGCGGACATCGTCGCCGACGTCGCTCTGGCCGCCGGCGGGATGCTGTGCAGCAACTGCCAGACGCCGATGGACGAACGCCGCGGGATCGAGATGGGGCAGGTGTTCAAGCTCGGTGTGAAGTACTCGGAGGCGTTCGAGGCGTTCTTCCTTGACGCCGAGGGGCAGCAGCGCCCGGCCGTGATGGGCTCCTACGGGATCGGGATCGAGCGGCTGCTGGCGGCGATCGTCGAGGACAACCGGGATGAGGCCGGCATCATCTGGCCGCGTCAGTTGGCGCCGTACGACGTGCACCTGGTGGGGTTACAGGTCGAGAAGCCGGAGGTGCGAGAGGCGGCGGAGACACTGGTCGCCGAGCTGGAGTCGGCGGGCCTGTCGGTGCTCTACGACGACCGCGAAGAGTCGCCTGGCGTGAAGTTCAACGACGCCGACCTGCTGGGAATGCCGCTGCGAGTGACGGTCAGTCCGCGCAACCTGGACAAGGGTTCGGTGGAGCTGCGGCGGCGCGACGGCGGGGAGAACGAGCTGGTGGCCCGCGACGCGGCCGTGGACGAGATCAAGGCGCGGCTGGAAAGCTGACGGTCGTCGCCCCGCCCCGCTCGTGGTTCGAGAGCCTCACCATGAGCGGAACGGCGTGATTGAGCGAGAGGCCCCTCCGGCGGTCTAGAAGCTGGTGGCGCCGACGGGCGGGCAGTCCGGGATGGCGCTTGGAAGCTGCGAGATGTGGCGCAGAATGATTACCGCATCTGCCCCGCTGACGATGCCGTCGCAGTTGACGTCGGCGTAATCGGAGCAGGGGGCAACGGCCGTGCCGCCGAGCGTTTGCAGCACGGCCAGAAGGTCGCTCATGTCTACGGTCTCGTTGCAGTCGGCGTCGCCCTGCACGTACGGCGCTGGCGTGTTGGTCGGCGCCGGTGGCGGCGACTGAGGTGGCTCCGGACTTGGGCTTGGTGACGGAGTGGCGGTCGGTGGAGGCGTGGGTGAAGGCGTTGGCGTTGGCGTTGGCGTGGGCGAGGGGGTTGGCGTCGAGCCCTCGATGTCGACGCCGGAGGTGGTCGTGAACGCCGATTCGCCGCTGTCGTTGAAGGCGCGCGCCTTGTAGCAGTAGCTCCCGCTGGCCATACCGTTGCCGTAGTCGGTGTCCGTGTAGGCGAGCGTCCCGTCGGCGACGGTGTCGAGGAGCGCGAAGTCCGGATCCGTGGCCGTCCCGCAGGAGAGCGGTGCGCGCCAGAGTTCGTAGCCCCATTCGCTGGCGACGTCACTCCAGCCGAGGAGCGCGGACTCCGTGCCGCTGGCGCTGAAGGTGCCGGGCGCTGGCGGTGGAGTGCCGCCGGCGAGCGGGTAGACCGCGTCCGCGCCGGCCTCGTCGTCGGCGCAGGGCGTGCGGCTGACGCCGCCGTAACTGGCGTCCATCGCCGGGCAGGGCTGGCAGCCGCTGTTGCCGGGGTGGCCGAGGCCGAGGAAGTGGCCGTTTTCGTGTAAAAGCACGGTCTGGAGGTCGTAGGTGCCGGTGCCGCAGGCGCCGCTGCCGTCGACGCGCCACTTCGACCCGAAGTGGTCCGTGTCGATCTCGATGTCGGCGTCGAGTATCTGTGAGCCGATGTAGCAGGTGTAGGCGACAGCGAGCACGCCGGAGCCGTGATTGATGGAGAGGCCCCAGGTCGTGTCGTGGAGGCCGTCGCAGCCGCCCTGGGCGCTCGTGCGCGTTGTGTTCTGCACGGGCCCGAAGGCGATGTACGAGCCGGGGACGTTCTGCCAGGCGTGGAACGCGCGGATGGAGGCGAGGCGTGCCTCCTGCTCTGTGAGCTGCGCAGGCTTGCCGGCGCTGGCGTTGATGTAGTACTGGACGGGGACCTCGCTGTCGATGAAGCTGACGCCGAGCGTGGAGTAGGCGCTTTCTATGATCTGGGGGCCGTCTTCCAGCGGGTCGTCGTCCGGGGGCAGGTCGCCCTCTGCCGCCGTGTGGACGGCGCCGCGCATCTCGCTCAGCGAGACGGCCGGCTGAGTGAGCCGAAAGTCGGATGTGACGGTGAACTTACCCTGGAAGCCCGCCGCCGGGAACACCTCGCCGTCGTCGGTGATGCCGAGGAAAACGACGACCTGCTCGCCGACCGTGAACTCCGGGCTCGTGCCGACGGCGAGGCGGTATCCGTCGATGGCGCCGCCGGGAACGTCGACGATGAGAGCAGCCGTTGGGGGCAGGCGGTCTGCCTTGAAGACGTCGCTGGCCGCGATCCTGATCCGGGTGACGATCGTAACCGGGCCCGTGCTGCGG
>JADFKG010000009.1 GCA_022565075.1 Chloroflexota bacterium
ACTTACGTCGACAACGACGACCTGACTGAGACCGACCACATTATTGGCTTCGGATTTGGGTTCGTACTTGAGGTGGCGCTTGTGGCGCTCGCCTTCCACTTCGCCGTGCGGAAGTATAAGGGGTCGTGGCGCTCGCTTGGGTTCCGGCGGCCCGTGGACATGCGCTGGTGGTTCCCGCTGGCGATTCTCGGTGGCTCCTTCGCCACGATCTGGGTCTGGGTAGGGCTGCTCTACGCGCTGGGCATCGCGCCGGATTCCAACATCCCGGAGAACGTCTACGACTTCGCGATACCAGTGATCATGCTGGGCCTGCTCACGGTAATAGTCGCGCCGTTCGCCGAGGAGGTGTTCTTCCGGGCGTTTCTCTTCCAGGGAGTCGCGAAGCGGTGGGGCATGTGGGCCGGCATCGGTTTCAGCGCTTTCATCTTCGGTCTCTCCCACGCCGGCGCGCCGGAATCGTGGCTGCTGCTGCCGGCGATCGCCGCGATCGGCGCCATCTTCGCCTGGGGATTCGCCAAGTCGCGGTCGATCTACCCATCGCTGTTCGCGCACGTTATCTTCAACAGCGTGAGCTTCGTAGTGGGGTTCACGGCATGAAGCCGGGCCGCATCGAGGAGACGTTCGCGCGCCTGAAGGCCGAAGGGCGGACGGGGTTCGTCGCCTTTCTCACCGTCGGCTACCCGGACGTCGAGGCGACGCTGCGGATCGTGCCGGCGCTGATAGAGGGCGGCGCAGACGTGATCGAGCTCGGTATTCCGTTCTCGGACCCGCTGGCGGAGGGCCCGACGATCCAGAAGGCTTCGTTCCACGCGCTTGAGCAGGGCGTGACTGTCGCGACGTGCCTCGACGTGGTGCGGAAGCTGCGCGATAGCGGCGTCGAGGCGCCGATCGTGCCGATGGGCTACTACAACCCGCTCATGGCCTATGGGGTTGAGCGCTTCACGAAAGACGCGGCAGAGGCGGGCGTGGACGGCCTGATCATCGTCGACCTGCCGCCGGAGGAGTCGGACGAGATGCTGGCGGCCTGTGAGGCGGCTGGCCTGCGGCTGATCTACCTCGTTGCGCCGACGAGCACGGAAGAGCGCATACGGGAAGTGGCCAGGCGGGCATCGGGGTTCGTGTACTGCGTTAGCGTGACGGGAGTGACCGGGGCGCGGGACGAAATCGCCCCAGGACTCGCTGAGTTTGTCGGACGTGTGCGAAGCGCCACAAACTTGCCAATAGCTGTGGGATTTGGTATATCTCTGCCTAAGCATTTCGAAGCCGTCGCCCGTATAGCGGACGCGGCGGTTATCGGAAGCGCGATTATCGACGAGATCGCTCGCAGCGATCCGTCGGAGCAATCGGAGAGGCTGAAAAGTTATGCAGAGGTGGTCACCGGCCGACGGGGAACAGCTGCGTAGGGCCGTTCCGGCTCGTCAAGCGACGAGTCACGTCGGCCGTATCTATGAGGCTGGCTCTCGGGCTGGCATCTTTAGCGCCCGCTAGGCAGTCGGTGCAGGCCGGCCCGCGGCGGGCCGGGAGACAGTCGGCATGCTGGTAAGAGGCGTCAGGGGCGCGACCACAATAGAGGCCAACACAGTCGAGGCAGTCCTCGAGGCCACGCGGGAACTCCTCTCCGCCATGGTGGAGGCCAACGATATCGACGCTGAGTACGTTGCGTCAGCGTTCTTCACCACCACACCAGATGTCAACGCAGAGTTTCCCGCAGTCGCCGCCCGGGAGATGGGCTGGGAGCACGTGGCGCTGCTCTGCGGACACGAGATGAGCGTCCCCAAGGCGCTGAAGATGTGCCTGAGGATTCTCCTCCACGTGAACACCGATAAGCCCGCCAAAGACATCCGGCACATCTACCTGCGGGGCGCCACCGCACTGAGGCCGGACATCGAGAAACAGAACGACTGACGTAGCCGTCAGGCAAGGGAGTCGAAGCAATGATTGTAGTGATGAAAACTGGAGCAACCGAAGAGCAGATCGCCGGCGTGCGGAAGGCGATCAAGGAGCTCGGGTTCAAGGACCACCCCATCCTCGGCGAGGAGCGGTCCGTGGTCGCCGTGCTGGGCCACGTCTACCCGGAGCTGGTGGACGAGCTGGGCGTGCTGGACGGAGTCGACTCGGTCGTGCGCATCAGCAAGCCGTTCAAGCTGGCCAGTCGCGAGGTGAACCCGTTCAACACCGTCATCCGCGTCGGCGACGTCTCGATCGGCGATGGCAACGTCGTGGTGATGGCCGGCCCGTGCTCTGTGGACACCGAAGAGAACGTGATGACGACGGCCCGCGCGGTCCGCGCCGCCGGTGGGCATATCCTGCGCGGCGGCGCGTTCAAGCCGCGCTCCAGCCCCTACGCCTTCCGCGGACACGGCGAGAAGGGCCTCAAGATGCTGGCCGCCGCGCGAGATGAGACTGGCCTGCCGGTCATCACCGAGGTGATGGACGCGCGGGACGTGGAACTGGTCGCGAAGTACGCGGACATTCTGCAAATCGGCGCGCGCAACATGCAAAACTTCACGCTGCTGGACGAGGTCGGCAAGGCGGCCCGGCCAGTGATGCTCAAGCGCGGCCTTTCGGGAACGATCGAGGAGTGGCTGCTGGCGGCGGAGTACATCCTGTCGCACGGCAACCGCGACGTGATCCTCTGCGAGCGCGGCATCCGCACCTACGAGACCGCGACGCGGAACACGTTCGATGTCAGCGCGATCCCGCTGGTCAAGCGCTTGTCGCACCTGCCGATAATCGGTGATCCGAGCCACGCCACCGGCGCCTGGTACCTGGTGGAGCCGGTTGCCCTGGCGGCGATCGCGGCGGGCGCCGACGGACTGATGATCGAGGTGCACCCGGAGCCGGACCACGCGCTGTCTGACGGCGCGCAGTCGCTGACGCCGAAGAACTTCGCGAAGCTGGTCGAACGAACGCGGACGCTGGCGCAGGCGCTGGGCCGTGATCTGGCGCCGACTGGCGCGACCGCGGAGAAGGCGCGCAAGGCGAGCTAGCCAGTCGAGTAAGCAAGTGCTTGAAGGCAGCGGGGGCGCGGCATTTCGCGCCCCCGCTGGCGTTGCGGCACCGTATAATTGAGCTGTGAAGAGCAGGATCGCTACGAAAAACAGTAAAAAGGCTAAGCAGTTAAGCAAATCCTCTTGGCAAGAGGCCTTCGCCCTGTCTATCATGGGTGAGATGGTGCAGATCCAGGTTCAAGGCTTCGAAGGGCCGATCGACCTTCTCCTGGAGCTGATCGACCGTGAGGAACTGGACATAACTAAGCTGTCGTTGGCAGAGGTCACAGCCCAGTACTGGCAGGAGCTCGAAAACAACGGCGACCTCGATGCCGACGCCCTGGCGGAATTCATTAGCGTTGGTTCGAAGCTCATGTACATCAAGTCGAACGCGCTGCTGCCCAGCGCCGAGCCACCGCCGGGCGACCTGGACCAGCGCATCGAGGAGACGGCGGCCGACCTCACGGTGGCGCTGGAGGAGCACCGCCGCTTCCGCGACGCCGTCGACCTCTTTCGTCAGCTTGAGGAGGAAGGCCGCCGCACGTTCGCGCGCACGGCGCCGCCGAAGAACGTGCCGATGCCGCCGGGCCTGGAAGGCGTGACGCTGGACAACCTGCTGAGTGCGGTCAAGGACGCGCTCGCCAGCCGCCCTGTCGAGAACGACGAAGAGGCCGTGATCCACGTCGAGCCGGTGACGGTGGCGGAGAAGAGCGATGAGATTTCGGAGAAGCTGTCGCGCAAGGGCGGACGTCTGCCGTTTCGTCCGCTGCTCAAGGCTTGCCAGACGCGGACGGAGATTGTTGCGCTGTTCCTGGCGGTCCTGGAGTTGATCAAGGGCGGCGGCCTCTGGGCCGAGCAGGAAGAGGCGTTCGGCGAGATCCACCTGATCGACACGGCGGCTGAAGCGGAGGCGGCAGTGGAACCGGCGAGCTCCTAGGCGGTTCCGGGCAATCAAACAGGCCGGGCGTTAAGCCCGGCCTTCATGTTTGGTTCGCGACGCGGCTACGCGCGAGCGAGGCGGCGACCGCCGCGACGGCGCCCGAAGCGTGAACCGCCGCCGAACTTCTTCGGCTTGCTGTTCTGGGGTTCCGTCCGAGCCTGCTTGTGCAGCGGTTCGTGGCTGCGTGCTCCGTTGCCGCTGTTTTCGGAGCCGGGAGCGGGGATGCGTGGCAGCTTGACGCCGAGCTTGCGCTCGATCTCGTGCCACTTCGACAGATCCGTCGCTGTCACGAGCGTGATCGCCTGGCCGGAGCGGCCCATGCGGCCGGTGCGGCCGATGCGGTGCGTCATAAGGTCGGCAGTGTCCGGCACGTCGAAGTTGATGACGCGGGCGATGTGCAGCACGTCGAGGCCACGGGCGGCGACGTTCGTGGCGACGAGCACGTCGGACTTACCCTCCCGAAAGCGGCCCAGCGCGCGGTCACGCTGATTCTGGCCCAGGTTCCCCTCCAGCACTGACACCTGGAAGCCCTGATTGATCAGCTTCCGGCCGAGGTTGCGGACGCCGTGCTTCGTGCGGCCGAAGACGAGTGTCGTGCCGTCCAGCGGCTGCCTCAGCAGCTTGATCAGGACCTGGAACTTGTCCTGGCGGAAGACGTCCATCACGACCTGCTCGATGTCGAGTGCGGACTCCTGGTCCTTGGAGGAGATGATTTCCGGGTTGATCTGGTGCTTGCTTGCGATCTTGTGAACCCAGTCTGGCGTCGTTGCCGAGAACAGGGCGGTGAGGCGATCCTTTGGCGTGCCGGAGATGATGCGCTCAACGTCTGGCGCGAAGCCACGGTCGAGCATCTCGTCGGCCTCGTCGAGGATGAGCAAGCGCAGCTGTTCCATCCGCAGGCTGCGGCGGCGCATGTGATCCAGCACACGGCCGGGCGTGCCGACGACGACGTGGCTGCCTCGGCGCAGGGCAGTCTCCTGTGGCCCGTACGAGACGCCGCCGTAAAGGAGCGTCACGCGGAGACCAGAGCCTTTGCTCACGTCGCTGAGGACGGAGCCGACCTGGCGCGCCAATTCACGCGTGGGGGTGAGGACGAGCGCCTGCACTTCGCTTCGCAGGGGATCGCAGTGCTCCATGATGGGGAGCGCGAAGGCCAGGGTTTTGCCGGAGCCGGTCTGGGCCTGGGCGATGATGTCTCGTTTTTCGAGGAGGATGGGGATCGATTGGGCCTGGATAGGCGTTGGTGTGTGGATGTCCATCCGCTCCAGCGCCTTCAGGCTGGATTCGCGGAGGGCATAGTCAGAGAACTTGGGCAAAAAGGAGGTTCCTTTCCTGTGTGGGTGGGGAAGTACGCGAGTGTTTAAGCGAGCGAAATTCCAAACTTAGCTTTTGCTAAGTATAACCTAGCACTCTGCCATGGGCAATTCCGCCCGCTGGCGGCTTTCCTACGCCATCTCGTAAACTTACTGTCGCAATGACGGCCAACATGACCAAGAACGACCGCGTTGAAGCTGCGCTCAAGGGTGACGACGTCGATCGCGTTCCCGTATCGGCGTGGTGGCACGATTACGTGCGCGAGTGGTCAGCCGCCGACCTGGCGGAGACGACGCTTGAGGCCTATCGGGAGTATGACTGGGATTTTGTGAAGGTGAACCCGCGGTTCTGCTACTACGCCGAGCCCTGGGGCACCGATTACACGCGCTACAGCGACCGTATGCCGGAACCGAAGACGATCGCCGTGCAAGACGCTTCCGGCCTGCCGAAGATCAAGGCGGTTGACGGAACCGCCGGCGCCTTCGCGGAGCAGCTGGAGTCGCTCGAGCTGATCGCCAGCGGCCTCGACGGAGAGGCGCCGTTCGTCCAGACGGTGTTCAGCCCGCTGGCCGTACTGTCTCGCATCACCGGCTCCACCCCGGCTGTGCAGCAGATGATCCAGGAGGCCCCGGAGGCGCTTGAAGAGGCGCTAGGCGCGATCACCGAGACGATCGGTGTTTACGCCGAGGCTTGCCTGGACGCCGGCGCGTCCGGCATCTTCTACGCCGCCGTTGAGTGGGGCTCGTCCGAGTTCATCTCCGGCGCGGACTACGACCGCTTCGGCCGGCCCTACGACGAGAAGATACTGGAGGCGGTGGCGGTGGCGCCGTTCAACGTGCTTCACGTCTGTCGCAACAACAACCACCTGCCGCGGCTGCTGGACTACTCTGTCGCGGCGTTCCACTGGGACGCGCGCGGCGAGGCCAACCCCTCGCTCGCCGACATCCGGGCACTGACCGACCGCGCTCTCATGGGCGGTGTCGATTACAGGCGGACGATGCGCCGCGGCGGCCCCGCCGACGTTGGCACGGAGGCCGCCGAAGCGCTGGACGAGACCGGAGGCCGGCGGTTCCTGCTGGCGCCGAACTGCTCGATCGACCCCACGTCGCCGGAGCAGAACCTGTTCGCGCTGGTCGAGGCGGTGCTGGCGTGACCGTGTCGCTGGCGCGACGCGAGCTGCAGCGGATCGCCCCCGGGCGGCCCTCGGCCGTCACGGTCGGTGTCTTCGATGGCGTTCATCGCGGGCATCGCCACCTGGTGGCTGGGCTGATCGAGGAAGCTCGCCGGGAGAGTCTGGCGTCGGTTGCGATCACGTTCAACCCGCATCCCCGCACGGTCCTGCGGCCGGGCGCGGCCATCACCTACCTCACCTCGCTCGAGGAGCGCGTCGAGCTGCTACAGTCGCTGGGACTGGACGCCGTCGGTGTGCTGGCGTTTACTTCGGAGCTCGCCCAGCTGGAGCCGCGGGAGTTTCTCGGCCTGCTCGTGGACGAGTTGGGCATGCGCCTTCTGATGGTTGGGCCGGACTTCACGTTCGGGCGCAACCGCGCCGGGACGGTCGAGGTCAGCCGTGAGATCGGCGAGAAGCTGGGCTTTCGGGTAGAGGTCGCCTCGATGCTGGATGAAGGTGGCGAAAAGGTCGGTTCGACGGCCGTGCGCCAGGCGCTTGCCAAAGGCGACGTCAGCCGGGTGGCGCAGCTGCTGGGCCGGCCGTTCTCTCTGCGCGGTCCCGTCATCGAGGGCGACAAACGGGGTCGCGAGCTGGGCTTCCCGACGGCGAACATCGCGATCGGCCTCGACCACGCGCTGCCAGCGTACGGTATCTACGTTTCGCGGGCCTACGTGCGCGAGACAGCCTACGAGGCTTGCACGTCCATCGGCGTGCGGCCGACGTTTGAAGGCGACGAGAAGCCCACAGTAGAGGCGTTCATCCTGGACTTCGACGGCGACGTCTACGGCGAGGAGCTGCGGATCGAGCTGCTGGAGCGGCTGCGCGGCGAGGAGCGCTTCGAGAGCGCGGACGAGCTGGTAGCGCAGATGCACAAGGACATCGAGCAGACGCGACGCTACTTCCGCTCGCACGGTGACATGGCGGATGCCTGAGGCACGGGTCCCGAACGCCGCCGAGCTTGACTGGCTGACGCGGCGCGCCGTCGCCGAGATCATTCCGCACGACGAGTTCGTCAAGGCGCTCAAGTCGGGCAAGGCGCTGCGCCTGAAGATGGGCTTCGACCCCAGCGCGCCGGATCTGACGATCGGCCACGCGGTGGGGTTGCGTAAGCTGCGGCAGCTTCAGGAGTTCGGACACACGGTTGTGATCATCGTCGGCGACTGGACGGCGCAGATCGGCGACCCCTCCGGAGAATCGAAGACGCGCCCGATGCTGTCGGCGGAGCAGGTCAACGCCAACGCGGAAACGTACCTGGAGCAGTTCTTCAAGATCATCGATCGCGAGAAGACCGAGGTGCGTCGGCAGAGCGAGTGGTTCGGTGAATTTGGCCTGGCGGACGTCGTGCGCCTGGCCGCCAAGTTCACCGTCGCGCAGATGCTCGAGCGAGCAGACTTCGCGGAGCGCTATCGGCGGCAGCAGCCGATCGGGGTCCACGAGCTGCTCTACCCGCTTCTGCAGGGGTACGACTCGGTCGCCGTGGAGGCGGATGTGGAGTTCGGTGGCACCGACCAGAAGTTCAACCTTCTCGTCGGCCGCGAGCTGCAGGTGGAGGCCGGCCAGAAACCGCAGTCCGTCTTCACCGTGCCGCTGCTGATCGGGACAGACGGCGAAGTGAAGATGGGCAAGAGCGTCGGCAACTACGTGGCGGTCGACGATCCGCCCAACGAGATGTACGGCAAGCTGATGTCGATCCCGGACCACCTGATCGGCGACTACTTCGAGTACCTGACTGACGTGCCGGACGAGGACGTCGCGGCCGTGCGAGAGATGGTGGAAAAGCGCACCGGCAACCCGATGGAAGCGAAGAAGCGACTGGCCCACGAGCTGGTGGCGCAGTTCCACGACGCGACCGCCGCCGACGAGGCGCAGAAGTTCTTCGAGCGCACGTTCAGCAAGGGAGAGCTGCCCGATGACGTGCCGGAAGGAAGGGTGTCCTTCGAGGCCATCACGGACGGCGGAACCGTGCGCATCCCGACGTTGTTAATCGCACTCGGCATGACTGAGAGCGCTTCCGAGGGAAGCCGTCTCTTCAAGCAGGGCGCGGTCGAAGTCGATGGGAAAGTCGCCGAGGAGCTGCGCATCACGCCGCGCGACGGCATGATCATCCGAGTCGGCAAGCACCGCTTCGTGCGCCTGATGAACGCCGACGCCTGAGCGTCTTGCTGTGATCCGGTACTGCCGCTAAACTACCGCATATGACCGAGCTTCCCGAGGACCTGCGCGGCTCCGTCGAGGACCAGGCGCAGGCGCGCGTCGCGATGAACATCCAGGGCTATGCGAAGTATCTGACGCCGGAGGCGACGGACAGCCTTCGAGCCTCGGCGAAGGGCATGCCGCCGCGCGTCAACCGCTTTGAGGTCGATGCGGTGGAGGGCGGCGGCGACACGTACACGATCGATGTCCGCTATTTCCAGCGTGACGAATCGTTCGTCGTCCGCAGCCGCTGGCAGCAGCGTGACGACGCGTGGATGGTCGTGCACGCCGAACGGCTGTGGCGCGAAGGAGAGGCGCAGCCCGGCCTCGTCTCGAGGGTGCTGGCGAAGGTGCTGGGGCCCATCGCAAGGCTGCGGCGCTAGCTTGCCCGGAACTATCCACGAATCGCCTTTTCCAGAGCGTTGACACGCACGTTTGCGCCGGGACACACTACCCAGCAATGGCGATCGGCTGGAGGTTGAGACGATAAGTTGGTGACGCTGACTTGGCTGACTTGACCGTCACTGGACTCAGTAAGAGATTCGGCGGCATCGTCGCCCTGGACGGAGTCTCGTTCAGCGTCAAGTCGGGCGAGATCGTCGGCCTCATCGGTCCCAACGGCGCCGGCAAGACCACAGTCTTCAACTGCATTTCTCGCTTCTATACGCCTGAAGCCGGCGAGATCAGATTCGGCGACGTGGACGTCCTGCGGTTGGCGCCGAACGGTCTTACGGGCGTCGGCGTTGGTCGCACTTTCCAGCAGGCTGAACTCTTCAAGACGATGACCGTGGAGGACAACCTCCTGATCGGCCTCCACAACCGCGCCGGGCGCATGAACCCGCTTGCCTACTTCGCCTCGATCTTCACGGGCATCGAAGACCGCACGCATCGTGACGCCGTCAGCGAGATCATCGAGTTCCTCGCCCTCGGCGAGGTGAGAGCGCAACCGGCGGGTTCTCTGTCGTTCGGTCTTCAGAAGAGGGTTGACGTCGCGCGGGCGCTGGTCGCTGCTCCGAGCCTCTTGTTGCTTGACGAGCCGGCGGCCGGCCTGACGCAGGGCGAGCTGAAGGACCTGGCCGACCTGATCCGGCGGATCCGCGATGACCTTGGCGTAACGGTTCTGCTGGTGGAACACCACATGAACCTGGTGATGAGCGTGTCGGACCGCGTCGTCGTCCTGGACTTCGGGCAGAAGATTTCGGAAGGGACACCGGAACATGTCCAGAACGACCCCGCGGTCATTGAGGCGTACCTGGGGGGCTCGATCGATGCTGAAGATTGAGGGTATCGAAGCCTCCTACGGCCCGGTCAAGGCGCTGCACGGCGTCACGATCGAAGTGCCGGAGGGCAGCGTCGTGACGTTGCTGGGCCCGAACGGCGCCGGCAAGACGACGATCCTGCGCGTTGTGTCGGGGCTTCTGCGTCCGTCGGCTGGGCGGGTCGAGTTCGACGGCCGGCGGATCGACCGCCGGTCGACCGAGGCGATCGTCAGGATGGGAATCTCCCACGTGCCGGAGGGCCGCCAGCTGTTCGACGAGATGACTGTTCACGAGAACCTGATGCTGGGCGCCTACACGCGCAACGACCGCGACGGGATCAAGGCGGACATCAAGCGCCTCAACGGCTACTTTCCGATCCTTGAGGAGCGCCGGGAGCAGCCCGCCGGATCGCTATCGGGCGGCGAACAGCAGCAGCTGGCGGTCGCCCGCGGACTGATGAGCCGGCCGCGCCTTCTCCTGCTGGACGAGCCTTCGTTGGGGCTGGCGCCGCTGGTCTCGCGAGAAATCTTCCGCATCCTGCGACAGGTGAACCGCGAAGAAGGGATCACGATCTTCCTCGTCGAACAAGACGCCACGAGCGCCCTTTCGTTTGCGGACTACGGCTACGTCGTGGAGACGGGACGCGTCGTCATCGAGGCCACGAGCGATAAGCTGAAGGAGGACGAAAACGTTCGTCGTGCGTACCTTGGCTACTGACGTGGCCAGGGAGCGATCGGCGTGATCGAAGTCTTCCTCGCGCCGGCGCCGTGGAACGACCCAGAGCTGTTCGGAGAGCAGGTCATATCCGGGCTGGCGACGGGCAGCATCTACGCGCTGGTGGCGCTGGCGATTGTGCTGATCTACCGTTCGACGGACGTCATCAACTTCGCCCAGGGCGAGATGGCCATGCTGGTCACGTTCTCGATGTGGTCGCTGCTCCTTGCGGGCTTCCCGGCGTGGACGGTGATCTTCATCGGCATTGCGCTGGGGTTTGCGCTCGGCGCCTTCGTCGAGCGCACGATCATCCGGCCGGTGGAGGACAAGCCGCCGCTGAACGTCGTCGTGGTGACGCTCGGTCTGTTCGTCTTCTTGAACTCGATAGCGACCTGGATCTGGGCGCAGGGCGAGCTGCCGAAGGTGTTCTCGACGCCGTTCGGGTTCACCAGCGTCGACGTTAGCCTGGCACGGGTGACGACGCACAGCATCGGCATTCTCGTGGTCGCCTTGATCGTCATGGCGGTGCTGTACCTGCTCTTCAACCACACGAAGCTGGGTCTGGGGATGCGGGCCACCGCCCATAACCCGGGCGCCAGCAGGCTGATGGGGGTCAACGTCGGCCGCATGCTGATGCTGGGTTGGGCGCTGGCGGGGGCGGTGGGCGCGGTGGCGGGCATGCTCGTCGCGCCGATCACGTTCCTGTTTCCGGGGTTCATGCTCGCCGTGCTCCTGTATGCGTTCGCGGCGGCCGTGTTCGGCGGGCTGGACAGCCCGCCGGGAGCGATCGTGGGCGGGCTCTTCGTCGGTGTGGCGGAGAACCTGTTCGGGACGTATACGCCCGGCGACATCTTCGGCCCCGAGATGAAGCTGCCGCTGACGCTGCTGGTGCTGGTCATCGTGCTGATGTTCCGGCCACAGGGGCTGTTCGGTCGCGTTCAGACGAGGCGGGTCTAAGCCGTGGAGATGTCGGTCTGGCTCTTCCTCGGTCTGCTGGTTGCCTTCTCGACCGGCATTCGCATGCAGCCGCTGGGCAGCGTCGTTCAGCGCGCGATCCTGGCGGGCGTTCTGGCAGTCGGCCTCCTGGTCTTCCTGCTGCTGGGCGCCGGATTCGTGACCGAGCTGTTCGGCGTGCTGCTGGCGGCTGTGGTCGCCAACCTGTTGACGGAGAACTACGTTCCGCAGCGCTACCGCATCGCCCTGGCGATCGCCGTCGCGGTGGTGTTCTTCCTCGCCGCGCCCTGGCTGCTGGAGAACTTCCGCTTGTTCCAGTTCAGCCGGGTTGCCATCTGGGTGATCGTCGCCGTAGGGCTGAACATCCTGACGGGGTACAACGGGCAGATCTCGCTCGGCCACGGCGCTTTCGTGCTGATTGGCGCCTACACATCGGCGATCCTGATGGACGATCAGCAGCAGCTGGGGTTTGTGGACGCCAACGCCTGGCCGTTTTGGACGACGATCATCGCCGCGGCTGTCGTCTGTGGCGTTGCGGGGTTCGCGCTCGGCATCCCGGCGCTACGGCTTTCCGGCCCGTATTTAGCGATCGCGACTCTGGCGCTCGTCATCAGCCTGCCGTCGATCCTGCGCAAATACGATGGCCTCACCGGAGGCGCACAGGGGCTCTTCGTGAAGCAGCCACCGCCACCACCGGGGCTGGCGGGCGTGCTGGAGCGGGATGAGTGGTTATACCTCCTATGCGTCGGCGTGGCGATCGTGATGATGCTGATCGCCTGGGGCATCCTGCGTGGGCCGCTTGGCCGGGCGTTCGTGGCCGTGAGGGACAGCGAAGTGGCGGCGGCGGCGATGGGCATCAACGTGGCGCGAGTGAAGATCGCCGCCTTCACGATCAGCGCGCTCTACGCGGGCGTTGCCGGTTCGCTCCTGACGCAGCTCCTCGGGGTGATCACGCCGGAGAGCGTGGATCTCATCGTGTCGATCAACTTCCTGACGGCGATCGTGATCGGTGGGCTGGCCTCGCTGCTGGGCGCCGTTATCGGCGGCTTCGTGCTCGTCCTCTTGCCAGCAGAAGGTCCCGACATACTGGGCAACATACCGCTCTTCCCGGATAACTTCCTGCAAAAGGCGCCCGGAGCGATACAGGGAGCGGTCGTGATCTTTGTTGTGTTGCTGATGCCCTTCGGCGTTGCGGGCAGCTATCATCGTTTCATCGGGACGCCACCGGGAAGGATCATCGCCGCGCTGAGGAGCATTCCTGCCGGTCTCAGGGCCCGTTTGGCGCGGACTAGAGAGGACATCGTCTGGGCATGGGAGGATTCCCCGTTCAACCGGAGAAGTTCCAAGTCCGCGTCCGGAGAGGAGCCAGACCCTTAGCCGAATCGTAATTTCCTGCCGTTGACGCAGAAAACATTAAAAGATCAGAATATGAACCACACTCGGCGAGCGAGCGTATGTTAAGGCGAGAGGAGACAAGAAGATGGGAAAGCTGTTCAAACCTTTGTTGTTGCTGTCGGCGCTACTCATCGTGGCTCTGACAGTAGGGATTGCCTGCAACGACGACGACGACGACGACGATGGCGGAGACGGAGACGGAACTGTGCCGGAGGTGACCACTGACTTCGGTGTGTCGGACACTGAGATCACGATTGGCCAGAGTATCGCCCTCAGCGGCAGCCTGGCGGCAGTCTACCAGCCGATCGTACCGACGCTGGATGCCTACTTCGATTACGTGAACGCGGAGCTGGGCGGCGTCTGTGGCCGCAACATCAGCTACAGCGCCAAAGACGACGAGTACAGCCCGGCGGTCGCGCGGGAAGTGGCGCAGGAGTTCATCGATCAGGACGAGATCGTTGCCTTTATCGGCAACCTGGGCACACCGCCCAACTCGGGCTCGGCCGGGTACATCAACGATCCGAACGGCGACGAAGACACGTCCGACGGCGTTCCCGACCTGTTCATCGCAACGGGTGTCAGCACCTTCGCGGACGCCGACGCCCTTCCCTGGACGATTCTATTCAACCCGGACTACACGTCCGAGGGCACAATCCTGGCCAACTACCTGAACGAGAACAACCCCGGTGAGACCGTCGCCACCATTTATCAGAACGATGA
The DNA here is from genome assembly GCA_022565075.1 of Chloroflexota bacterium. Taxonomy (GTDB): domain Bacteria; phylum Chloroflexota; class Dehalococcoidia; order SM23-28-2; family RBG-16-64-32; genus CF-162. The sequence continues at coordinate 13,651 of JADFKG010000009.1, forward strand.
CTTCGGCAAGTCCGGCCGCGATGGCTTCGTGGCGGCGATTTCGGCCGACGTTGTCGCCGAGGAGACCTACGAGTCGACGGCGACCGACATCAACTCCCAGCTCGCCAATCTGCGCAACGCTGACCCCGACATCCTGTACGTCTACGCGACACCGGGCTTCACAGCTCGCGTGTACGCCTACATGGCGCTGAACGAATGGGCGCCCCAGATCGTGATGAGCTACGTCAACACCGCGTCGACGCTGGCTTCCATCGTGGGCGGCGATGACGGCGTGGAAGCTGGGTTCCAGGCGATCGCCGGCACGATCTCCAACAACTACCTGCTCGACCCGGTAGCCGACGCCGCTGATCCGGCGATCGTCGAGCACACTCGAATCATGGCGGAATATGGCGGCCCGGGCGTCGGGAACCTCACCGTCTACGCTCAGGCCATCGGCGAGACGGTCGTGGAGACGTTTGAGATCGCTTGTGACAACGGCGACATGACCCGCGCTGGCGTGATGGCGGCTGCGGAGTCGATCGAAGGCTTCCACCCGACGGTCATGCTCGCGGGCATCGACATTACTCTGTCCGACACGGATCATGCGGCGATCCAGTCGCTGATTCCGATCGAGATCCAGGCCGACGGCGTGCTGAAGCCGCTCGTGGATGAGCCGATAGAGGCCGGCGGATAGGCGAAACACCTGACTAGGAGAGAAGCGGGCACGCTCAAGGCGTGCCCGCTTCTTGGGCTCCGACGCTCTTCTTGAACGAGCGGCCGAAATTCAACTACGATCGGAGCGATCCACCCTTGCGTTCACTGGTTTGGCTCTGGCTCCCCGCCATAGTGGGAGTCTTAATGCTGGTCGTTGTCGGCTGCGGCGGGGACGGCGATTCTACGCCCACGCCCGTTTCGCCGACCCCGGTGCCGACTGCGCCAGCCGGCACATCTGGCCCCGGCGTCACCGAAACGGAGATACGCCTGGGCATGACGAGCGACGTCGCCGGCGCCGGTGAGACGCCGTACGCCGCCGTGAGCCTGGCCGTGACGGCTTACTTCCAGAAGGTGAACCAGGAGGACAGCGGCGTCTGCGGGCGACAGATCGTCCTCACCGTGGAGGACGACGAATACCTCACGGAGCTCGCGCTGGACCGGACACGGAAGCTTGTGACAGAAGACAAGGTGCTCGCCGTTATCGGCGCCCTGAACACGCAGGCGCATGGCGATGTCGCCGCCTACCTGAACGATCCGGACGGCGACGGCGACAGCGCCGACGGCGTTCCCGATCTGTTCGTCTCGACCGGCTGGAGTGGCTGGGGCGACATCGCAACGTACCCCTGGACGACGGCCTTCATTCCGGACTACCTCTCGGACGGCCGAGTGCTTGCCGCCTACATAGGCGCCAACCTGCCGGACAAGCAGATCGGTCTCCTTTACCGCAACGACGAGTTCGGGAAGGACTACCTGGCGGCGATGGAGGAGGCGTTCGCCGAGGGAGGCAACCTGTTCTCCCAGCCCTACCCGGCCGACGACGAAGACGTCAGCCAGGAGATAAGCGCGGTGGTGGACTCCGGTGCGGAAGTGATCGTTCTTGCCTCGACGCCGCCGGTCAGCGCGGACGCCATCGCCTCGGCCCGGGGCGGCGGGTTCGACGGGCAGTTTCTCCTGAGCTACGTCAATCAGCCGAGCAACCTGGCGAGCGAGCTGGGCGGCGGTCTCGAGGCGGAGTCGATCATCGCGGGCTTCGAGCGGCTGGACGGGGTGCTGACCACGGCGTACCTGCTGAGCGCCGTCGAGGACGAAGACAACACCGCGGTCGTCGAGCACGTGCGCATCATGGAGGCGTACGGCGGGCCACCAGCGAGCAACCTGAGCATCTACGGCCAGTCTCTGGCGGAGACGGTAGTGGAGACGCTGGAGCGCGCCTGTCCGGACCTGACGCGGAGCGAGGTGATGGCGGCTGCCGAGTCGCTCGACGGGTTCCACCCCTCGTTGCTGCTGCCGGGGATCGACGTCGTGCTCGGCGAGGACGACCACGCGGCGATTCAGGCGATGCAAGTGATGCGTATCAACGCCAACGGGACGACGGATGCGCTGGGCGACCCGATCGACGTCGGTCCGTGAGCGGCGTTGACAGGCGCGCCGGGCGTGCCTAGCATTCGCGGCGGAATGCAGGCGAGGAGGTACGGATGACGCAGGACCAGGGGATCGACGATATCGTCGACGCGCACGCGAAGGCGATCCTGACGATGGACATCGCCAAGATCATGGACGACTTGATGCCGGAGCCGATGATGAAGCTGCAGGAGCAGGCCGGCGGTGGCATGGCGCTGCAGATCGACTCCTACGAGGTCCTGGGCTACACGCGCGAGGGGGACGACTACTGGTACGACGTGAAGTACATCGGGCCGGCGTCGTTCACAGTGCATGCGCGCTGGTCGGAGGTCGGGGGCGCCTGGAAGATCGTGGACGCCGACATTACGGTGCGAAGCTAGCGCCTAGGTCTTCGCTTCTTCGCGGTCTCGGTTCGCCTCTTCGATGACCTTCTGTGCCGCGTGCGCTGGCACTTCCTCGTAGTGCGAGAACTCGATCGTGAAGAAGCCGCGGCCCTGCGTCAGCGAACGCATGTCGGCTGAGTAGTGTTGGACTTCCGGTAGCGGCGCCTGGGCTTCGATCGTCGTCATCGCCCCGGAGGGGTTCATCCCCTGGACGCGGGCGCGCTTGCCGTTGAGGTCGCTGATAACGTCGCCGGTGTTGGCTTCGGGCACCGTGATCTGCATGTCCATGATCGGCTCAAGAAGGATCGGGTGCGCGGCCTCGGTCGCTTCGCGAAGGGCCATCGCCGCAGCGAGCTTGAACGCCATGTCGGACGAGTCGACGGGGTGCTCCCTGCCGTCATAGAGGGTTATCTTGGCGTCCACCATCGGGAAGTGGGCGAGTACACCCTCACGGGAGCCTTCCATGACGCCCTTCTCCACCGAACCGATGTACTGCTTTGGCACCGAGCCGCCGACGATGCGGTCCTCGAACTGGACGCCCGAGCCTCGCGGCAGCGGACCGATCTCCAGCGCGACGCGGGCGAACTGGCCGTGGCCGCCGGTCTGCTTCTTATGCGTGTACTCTGCCTGGCCCTTCGAGCGGACGGTCTCGCGGTAGGGCACGCGCGGGGTGTGCATCTCCAGCTCGACACCGAACTTGCGCTTGACCCGCTCCAGGTTGACCTCGACGTGCGAGTCGCCGAGGCCGGAGAGGATCATCTCGCCCGTGTCCGGGTTACGTTCGAGGTGCAGGCTGGGGTCTTCCTCGACGATGCGGTTGAGGGCGCTGCCCATCTTGTCGAGGTCGGCCTTGGTCTTTGGCGAAACCGCGGCTCTGGCCGAGGGGCTGGGGAACGAGATCGGATCGAGCTTGACGTCGCTGCCCTTGGCGCAGAGAGTGTCGCCGGTCTTCGTCTCCGCCAGCTTGGCGACGGCGCCGATATCGCCGCCTACGATCCGCGGCACCTGGTCCTGTGTCTTGCCGGAGATGTGGTAAACGGTGCCGATGCGCTCGTCCACGTCCCTGGTGGCGTTCCAGGCGTGAGAGTCGCCGTCGAGTATGCCGGAGAGCACGCGGAAGTAGGTGAGGCGGCCGACGTAGGGGTCGGCGGCCGTCTTGAAGACTAGCGCGGCCAGCGGGGCCGCAGGATCGGCCTTCAACTCCTGGTCGCCGGCCTGGACGGAGCGGTCGGTCGGCGCTGGGAAATAGTCGCAGATGGCGGCGAGAAGGCGGCGCACTCCCAACACCCGGCTCCCGGCGCCTGAGAAGATCGGGACGAGGCTGCCGCTGGCGATGCCGGCGCGGATGCCGGCGGAGAGCTCTTCCGGTGTCAGCTCCTCGCCTTCGAGGTACTTGTTGACGAGCGTGTCGTCGGTTTCGGCGGCGGCCTCGATGAGCTTCTCTCGCGCCTGATCGGCCGCACCCTGCAGGTCGTCCGGGATGGGGCCTTCCTCGCCCTTTTCGCCGGTGTACGCTTTCATCGTCAGCACGTCGACGACCCCCTGGAACGAGGACTCAGCGCCGATGGGCAGGGTCAGGGGCAGGCACTTGTTGCCCCACGTCGACTGGATGTCGGAAACGCAGCGTTCGAAATCGGCGTTGTCGCGGTCCATGCGGTTGATGAGGAAAGCGCGCGGCAACTCCAGCTCGTCGGCGAAGCGCCAGGCGAATTCGGTCCCGACCTCCACGCTGGACACGGCGTCGATCATGATCAGGGCGGTCTCGACGGCGCGCAGGCCGCACTTCACTTCGCCCATGAAGTCCATGTAGCCGGGAGTGTCGATGATGTTGATCTTGCGGTCGTTCCACTCCAGCGGAATGATCGAGAGGCTGAGGCTGAAGCTGCGCTTGTGCTCGTCCGGGTCCCAGTCGCTGGTGGTGGTGTGGTCTTCGATGGTGCCGAGGCGCGTGACAGCGCCGGCGGCGAAGAGCATCGCTTCCGCGAGCGTCGTCTTGCCGGTGCCGGAGTGGCCGACGAGTGCGACGTTGCGGATGCTATCTGCAGCGTATTCCTTCATAGGGACGTTCCTCGCTTCAGAGTGGAGCTTGCCTGCGATTCTATCCTATCTGCGCTACGCTTGAAAACGGATCGCTCGCCCGGCCGCGCCTCTACCGGAGCGCGCTCGACGCTGACCTTCCAAAATGCCGAATGCGCATCTATCCTGTCCCCGGAGGAGAATGATGGCCAAAGCCAGGAAATTTACCGTCGCCGCCGCCCAGATCGCGCCCGTCTTTATGGACCGCGCGGCTACCATCGAGAAGGCCTGCGAAACGCTGGCCGAGGCGGCCGCCAACGGCGCGAAGCTGGTGGTCTTTCCCGAGGCGTTCGTGCCGTCGTACCCGGACTGGGTCTGGGTGACCCCGGCGATCAGGGCCGATTTGCACAGCTCGATGTACGCCGAGCTGCTCGACCAGTCCGTGACGGTGCCCGGGCCCGACGTCGACAAGCTCTGCCGCGCGGCGAAGAAGAACAAGTGCTACGTCGTCATCGGCGTCAACGAACGAAACGCCGCCGCCAGCGGCACGAGCCTCTACAACACGCTTGTCTACATCGACGACAAGGGCAAGGTGATGGGCATTCACCGCAAGCTTATGCCGACAGCGGCCGAGCGGCTGGTCTGGATGCCCGGCGACGGCAGCACGCTGGATGTCTTCGACACTCCGTACGGAAAGCTGGGCGGTCTGATCTGCTGGGAGAACTACATGCCGCTGGCGCGCTACGCGATGTACGCCCAGGGGGTGCAGATATACGTCGCGGCGACGTGGGACAGCGCCGACAGCTGGGTCGCGACGCTCCGTCACATCGCCAAGGAGGGGCGCTTGTACGTCATCGGCTGCTGCATCGCCATGCGCCGCGACGAGATTCCGGACCGCTACGAGTTCAAGAGCCTCTATCCGCCGAACGGTGAGTGGGTGAACGTTGGCAACAGCGCCATCGTCGGGCCCGACGGCGACCTCCTCGCCGGGCCGGTCGCCGCCAAGGAGGAGATCCTCTACGCGGAGATCGACATCTCGCGGCAGCTAGGCTCGCGCTACTGGCTCGACGCGGCCGGCCACTACGCCCGGCCGGACGTCTTCCAGCTCACCGTGAACCGGCGCGCCAACGCAATGATCGCCGACGCCCCCGAACCTCCGGCCGGCTAGTACCGAACGCCTGGCCTAGCGGCGGGCGGTCTGCTCGGCGAGCCAGACGGTGTTCGAGAGCAGCATGGCGATCGTCATCGGCCCGACGCCGCCGGGCACGGGTGTGATCGCGCCCGCGATCTCGCGCACCGGCTCGTAGTCCACGTCTCCGACGAGGCGCCGGCCCGACTTGCGGCTGGCGTCCTCGACCCAGTTGTTGCCGACGTCGATGACGACGGCGCCGGGCTTCACCATGTCTGCCGTGATCGCTCCGGCGACGCCCATCGCGGCGATGAGGATATCCGCGCGGCGGGTGAACTCCGGCAACTCCTTCGTAGCCGTGTGGCAGAGCGTGACCGTGGCGTTGGCGCGCTCGTTCTTCTGCATCAGGATGCCGGCCAGCGGCTTGCCGACGATGTTCGAGCGGCCGCAGATCACGACGTGCTTGCCGGCGGGCGGATTGCCGGTGCGGAGGAGCAGTTCGACGATGCCGGCGGGCGTGGCGGGCCAGGTCGTGGGTTCGCCGCGCAGCAGCTTGCCGAGGCTGGTCGGCGTGACGCCGTCGGCGTCCTTGGCCGGGTCGATGGCGGCGATGACGGCGTCCTCGTTCATCTGCTTCGGCAGCGGCAGCTGGACGAGGATGCCGTGAAAGCGCGCGTCGGCGTTGAGCGCGGCGATGCGGGCGATGATCTCGTCCTGGGGCGTGTCCTCCGGCAGGTGGATCATCTCTGAGAAGAGACCGGCCTCCTCCGCCGTCGTGCCCTTGGAGCGCACGTAGGAGAGCGACGAGGCGTTATCGCCGGTGAGGACGAGCGCCAGACCAGGGGTGACGTCGTGGTCTTCGCGCAGGCGTCTTGCACGCTCGGCGACCTCGGCCCGGACCTGCTCGGCGATCGCTTTGCCGTCGATGATTTCGGCTGGCACGAGGCAATCATATCGGCTCGGCGCGCGCCAATCCACGCGCGATCGGCGTCCGTCGTTGGTACAATGCCGCGCATGACCCGTCTTGGTACGGTCTCCGCACTCTGGCGCTTTCCAGTGAAGGCGATGATGGGCGAGCAGCTGAACCGCGCTCTCATTACCGCTGGTGGGCTCGCCGGCGACCGCGACTGGGCGCTGATCGACGCCGACAACCACATCGGTACCGGCAAGATTCCCCGCAAATGGGGGCCGCTGTTCAGCTCGCGCGCCCGCTATCTCGAGGAGCCGAACGGCGAGGCGCCCATCGCGGCCGAGATGACGCTGCCGGACGGCGAGCGAGTCATGACCTCGGCCGCGGAGGCGGACGCCCGGCTCTCCGCGCTGCTGGGCTTCGAGGCGCGGCTGATTACCGAGGCGCCGGAACCGCTGAAGCTGGAGTCGCCGCCGCTGGGCAAGGTCCCGGAGAGCGACGACGGCGAGATCGTCGATTTCCCGGTGATCAACCGCTTCTTCGACCTCGGCTCGCTGCACCTGCTGACGACGGCGACGCTGGCGAAGCTGCGCGAGCTGAGCCCCGGCACGACGTTTGACGCGCGGCGCTTCCGCCCGAACATCATCGTGGACACCGAAGGCGCCAGCGGCTTCGTCGAGAACGACTGGCCCGGCAAGGTGATCGCGATCGGCGACGAAGTGCGGATCAAGGTGATGATGCCGACGATCCGCTGCGTGGTGACGACGCTCGCGCAGGACGACCTGCCGAACGACCCCTCGGTGCTAAAGACGGCTGCGGAGCACAACAGCGCGAACGTCGGCGTCTACGCGGCGGTTGAGCAGGGCGGCACCGTGCGCCGCGGCGACTCGGTCGAGCTAGTTGACGGCTAGGCCAGGGTCTCTTCGACGACGACGGCGATGCGCTGGCAGGCGTTCGGTCACACAAGTGCTGCAGCTATTGCTCTGTGCCTGAGCTAGGCCGGCTGGATGTTCTGGTTCAGGTGGAAGAGGTTTGAGGGATCGTACTTGGCCTTGATCTTGGCGAGGCGGTCGTAGTTGTCCCGGTAGCTGGCTTTGATTCGCTCCTGGTCTTCTTCGTGCATGAAGTTGACGTAGGCGCCGCCGGAGGAGTTCGGGCTTAGTTCGTCCCAGTAGTTGCGGACCCATTCACGGTTGGCTTCGGTGTCGGCCGGATCGGGGAAGAGGGCCGCGATGACGTGCGTGAAATTGGCCTCGCGGTAACTCCAGGCGGTGTCGGTCTTGCCGACGCGGTGGGCAGCGCCGTTGACGGGATAGATGTGCATGGCCGACTCGAAGGTAGGGATGTTGGGGCCGTGCTTGGCGTGGGTGGCGATTAGCGGGTCGGTGAGGTCGTCGACGAAGTCGGCTTTCCAATAGTGCTGGAGACCCTCGGGCACGGCGCCGTCGAAGGCGGAGTTCAGCGCGGGGAAGGGCACCTCGGCTGTGCCGTCCATGAGCGGCGGGCCGAAATCGCGCAGGGGCTGAGTCATTTCGGGGCCCTTCTCGAGGGGTCCCGTCCAGGCGCAAATGATGGCGGCGACGGTCTTGTTCTGAAGCTCGGCGGGGAAGGGGTCGGCGGGCGGGACGATGAGGTAGGCGAAGAAGGCCGTCATGTCGTCGGGCGCGTCCATGATGAAGTCGCGGAAAAGCTTCATGACTTCGGGGCCCTTCTTGACGTCGTAGAAGAACGGGCCGCCGAAGACGGTGTGGACGTCATGCGCCTGGAACTCGAACGAGGTGACAACGCCGAAGTTTCCGCCGCCGCCCCTCAAGGCCCAGTAGAGATCATCGTTTTCGTTTGCGCTGGCGGTCAGGCGATTGCCGTCGGCTGTAATGACGTCGGCGGAGATAAGGTTGTCGCAAGTGAGGCCGGCCTTGCGGGTCAGGTATCCGATACCGCCGCCGAGAGCAAGGCCGGCAACGCCCGTGGTGGAGATGATGCCCGAGGGTACGGCCAGACCGAATTGATGGGTGGCGTGGTCGACGTCACCCCAGAGGCAACCACCCTGAACGCGCACGGTCTTCGTAGCGGGATCGACGTGGACGCTGTTCATTAGCCGCAGGTCGATGACGACGCCGTCGTCATTGACTGCGAAGCCGTTGGGATTGTGACTGCCGCCGCGGATGCTGAGGTCGAGATCGTTATCGCGGGCGAAGTTGACGGTAGCGGTCACGTCCGCGTCGTCAACGCATTGGACGATGACGGCGGGCCGCTTGTCGATCTGGGCGTTGTAAACGCGGCGAGCGTCGTCGTAACGAGAGTCGCCGGGCGTGATAACCGCGCCGCGCACTGCTGCTTCGAGCTGTTCAGTGGATACCTGCTGTGTGGCCAAGGCGGTGTCTCCTTCCGGGTTAGGCGGCTGGCTGTGGGGCTTGAACGAGGACATTCTAACACCCGGGGACGTGATGATCAGCCGCAGTGAATCCGTCGAACTCCTTGGCTGAGTGGGCTAGGCGAGGCGCTCTTCGACGACGACGGCGATGCGCTGGCAGGCGTTGTTGCCCATGCCCTGCAGGTTCCACATCTCGTCCGGCTGCCGGGCGCCCGTAGCGCATGTAGCGCGGACGGAGAGTTCGTACGAACCGGGCTTCGCGTCCCAGTCGCACGACCAACCGCGCCACGCGAACCGGCCGACCGGCGCCTCAAGCACAGCCTCGGACCAGGATTTGCCGCCGTCGGTGCTGACCTCGACGCCGGTCACCTGCTCGCGGCCGGCCCAGGCGCGTCCGCTGAGCGTCACGCGGCCGGCTTCGAGGAGGCGGGTGCGCGTGAGGAAGTCTGGTATGCCGGGTGGTGCCATGAGGGCGCGTGGCCGTATGAGCGTGACCGGCTCACCCGGCTCGCCCGATTCCGTCTGGTAGCGGTAGGCCTCCGCCTGCTGGAAGCCGCCGAACTCGTGGTCGATCGCTTCGATCGAGGTGAGCCACTTGACGTTCGTCATGCCGTACCAGCCGGGAACGATCAGCCGCAGCGGGAAGCCGTGCTGCGGCTCCAGCGGTGCCCCGTTCATGGCGTAGGCGAGCAGCACCTCTTCGCGGGTCGCCTCGGCGACGGTGAGGCTGCGCTCGTAGAGGTGCACGTTGTTGTCCTGGACGCCGCGGTCGGCGCCGGTGAAGACGATCTCAGAGCTCTCCGGGCGCAGGCCGGCCTCATCGAGGATCGGGGCCAGTGGTGTGCCGGTCCACTCAGCCGTGCCGATCGCCTCTACCATCCAGGGCTGGCTGATCGGGCGGGGCGCCATCAGGGCGCGTCCGTTGCCGGCGCACTCCATCGTAACCGGCATCGTGACGGCCGGCCGGGCCTTGATCTCGTCGAGCGAGAGGCTGACCCCGCGCTCGACCAGGCCGCCGATGTGCAGGCGGTAGCCCTTGGCCTCGATGTGCGGGATGTCGAAATGGACGAGGAGGTAGTGCATGCCGGACGGCGTGATCGGGTAGCGGAGGCCTTCGAGCGGCATCCCGCGGTTGCGCAGGGCGAGCGCGACCTCTTCTCGCGTGAAGCGGTCGCTGTGCTCGATCCCGCTGCCGTCGCCGACGGTGTGAAAGCGGCTGGAGTGACCGTGTGCCATGTTGGGGCCGATGTTAGGTCAGCGGGAGGAGGGGATCAAGGTCACACCTTCTCGTTGGGCGTGCTTGTGACCTCGGTGCCGT
>JADFKG010000010.1 GCA_022565075.1 Chloroflexota bacterium
CGCGCCGCCCGCGCGGCTCTCAGCGCCGACTATGGGCTCGGTGTCACGGGCCTCGCTGGGCCGGACGAGGTTGAGGGCAACCCGCCGGGCACGATCCACATTGCGATCCACGACGGCGAGCGCGCGGAGGCGATCACGTACACGTACAACCAGGGCCGCGTCGTGAACAAGCGGCGGGCGGTCAACGCGTCGCTCTTCCTGCTGCGGCGGACGTTGCTGGCCGCCGGCGCCTGACATTTCGCTCGAACGGCTGTACTATCGCCCCGGGTGAACCGTATGCGTTATTTCGCACCGCTTATTGTCGGAATCGCGGTCTTTCTCGCCGCCTGCGGCGATGATGGCGATGCGCCGTTCGGCTCGGCGAGCGAGCGTGACGGCACGCCTGTCTTCGTCCCGCTGGTGACGCCGGAGCCGTTCCCGCAGAACACGCCGGACAACCGCACGCCGTACCCCGGCGTCGCGCCCGGCATTCGCTCCTTCGACGGCCAGACGCCGCTTCCGCCGCTCCCGGAGGGTGCGGCCGTCTACCTCTCGCTGGGCGACTCGCTGAACTGGGGCTGCTGCTTCGATCCCGAGCTGTCTTCGCATCCGCGGTTCGCGCACTACCTTTCGGAGAAGCTGAAGAGGCAGGTCGTCTGGGTGAGCCTCGCTGGCAACGGCACGCTCGACACGTTCCTTAACGGCTCTCCCGGCGGGCGGCCGCAGCTCGACGTCGCCGAAGAGGCGATCCAGCGGTTCCGGGAAGAGGGCCACGATGTGGTTGCGATTACGCTCAGCATTGGCGGGAACGACGTGCTGGCGCTGCGCGGGGGCTTTGTCGACGGGGCTGTCTGTGTCGGCGGCGCCCGGCCGGAGTGCGTGGCGAGGTTCGAGGAGATACTGGCGAGCTTCCCGGCCGACATGCACGAGGTCTACACTCGCCTCAACGCCGTCAAGGACGACGCCACGCCGATCTTCACGAACAACTACTACGACGTCACGCACTGCGGCCAGCCGGGGGCGGACATCACGATCACGGCGGTGACGATGGACATCTTCAACCAGTCCGTCGACTCGGCGACGGCCAGCGGCGGCGCCTTTCCGATCGACTTCCAGACGGCGTTCAAGGGTCACGCCTGCGAGTACATCAGCAGCGTCGACCCGACGTACTTCGGCTACGATGCTATCCTCGACCTGCACATCGAGGCGTACGAATCGCTGCCGGCGGAGTACGTGGAGCCGTGGGCGCGGTGAGGTTGCTGCGATGAGGCGGACGCTGGCCGTGGCGATCCTGGGCGCGGTGGTGATAGCGCTCGTGGCCTGCGGCGGCTCGGGTCCAGATAGCGAGGACGCCGCTGCCGTTCCGCTCTTGGCCGACGCCGAGAACGCCACGGTGGAAGAGCTTTATGGCGCCCTTAGCGAGTCCCTCGCCGAACGGTCCGGCGTCCTCCACATGGTGACGGAGGGATTCTGGGAGGCTGGACTGAGAGCAGACATTCGATCTGAGACGTGGGTCTTCCCGGTGGACGATTTGGCGCGAACCGAGATGTCTTATCAGTTGTCTGGTTATCCAAGTGCAGACACGCCGGAGGAAACGAGTTACTTCGCTCGCACCGTTGTGGCTGACGGAATTCGTTATGATGACTCGGAGAACAGTCCCAGCTCGCTCGAATTCACGGGCTGCTTTGGCGGCAGCCTGGTTGCGTCCCAGCTTCTTGGATGCCCCGGCCCTCTCGAGGATGTGACGAAGACAGTTGAGGCCGACCGATATGACGGCCGCTCGGTCGTCGTACTCGTTACTAGCGGGACGTCGCGCGGAGCGGATGAAATAACGACCTTTACAACGCGGCTCTATCTTGATCCCGCGACGCTCCTGCCCATAGCCAGCGAGACCAGCGGGACGTTCGACTTTGGAGAGATCGAGCCGCTTTCCGCTCGGGAATCCTACGAGCACGAATGGGTCGACCGGGGTTCGCTCCCAGATGACTTCTTCGACCCCTCATCCATCGGCGTCGCGAGTTAATCCTATCGAGGGGCTAAGTGGTTAGCTGGCGGTAGAGGGTGGTGATGCGCGAGGGGAGGGATTCGATGTCGGGGACGACTTCGTAGCCGATGTCCTGGCACATCTGCTTGAGGTAGTCGTGGCCGTAGCGGTCGACGGTGAGGCAGAAGGGCACCATGCCTTTGCGCTTGGCCTCCATCAGCGCCATGTGCGTGTCGTGGATGGCGTACTCTTTCTCGGTGCGGTCGCGGCCGTAGCCGTGGTCCTGCGGGCGTCCGTCGGAGACGAGGAAGAGGATGCGCACCTTTGAGTCGTGCGCCTCCAGCTTGGCCGTGGCGTGGCGGATGGCCGGGCCCATGCGCGTGCTGCGGACCGGTGCGATCTTGTCGATGCGCTTCTTGACGCGATCGCTCAGCGCCTCGTCGAGGTCTTTGACGACGTAGAACTCGACGTTGTCGCGGCCGTAGCCTGAGAAGCCGTAGATGCCGTAGTCGTCGCCGATCGCCTCCAGCGCGGTGATCAGGAGGACGATGCTCTCTTTCTCGACGTCGATGATGCGCTTGGGTGGCGTTAGCAGCTCCTGAGCCCGTCGCGCCATCCACCAGGAGAAGTAGCGGCGCGGGTCGTCGTCGAAGTCGTCCTTTTGGTAGCGGCGCTCGTGCTTGGCGATCTCCTCGTCGGTCGAAGCGCTCATGTCCAGGAGGAACGCCACGCTGACGTCGCGCTCGATCTTGTTTCGGCGCCAGTAGATCTTGGGGTTCGGCGTCACGCGCGCCCGGCGTTCGATTGCGAACTCGGTAACCGCGTCGAAGTCCAGATCCTCGCCGTCCAGCAGGCGCTTCGTCTTGCGGTACATCTCCGGGCGCAGCAGCTCGAACTGGCGCTGTGTTTGTGCGACGAGGGACGAGTACTTAGCGAGCGTCTGTTCGTAGTACGAGGTCTGGCCTTCCGCCACGGGGGACTCGACGATGCGGCACCAGCGCGGCCGGTAGTCGCCGGCCCGGAAGTCCCACTCGTCGTAGAAGAAGTACTTCGGCTCGACAGGTAGCTCGTGCTCGTCGTCGCCGGTGCTCATGCCGGTCACCGGCTGGCCGTCCTCCGTCGGCATCGGCTGCTCCTTGCCGGGCCGCTGGTCCTGTTTCTGGTTGAGTTCCTTGATGAGGTTGGTCAGGAACAGCTCCGACGATTGCGTCAGGTCGGCCTGGGCCATGTCGGCGATCGTGATCTCGACGCTCTTCTCCAGCATCTGCTTGAGCTGCTCGGGGGAGATCGGTGAGGCCTGGCCCTTTTCATCCCGCTCCTGGCGCAGCTTCATCAGCATCTGCACGGTCTCCGGCTTGAACTCGCCACGGAAGTCCACCGGCTGTGGGCTTTCGTAGGGCATGGGCTCGCCCTGGGGCATGTCGACCTGCGCGTCGTTGCCCAGCGATTCGGCCGACATCGGCGAGACGTTCAGGTCACCTTCGCTCATCTCAGCCCAGTCTTCGAGCATCTCCGGCATGACGTTGGCGATGCCTTCGGCCAGCCGGTAAAGGCGCAGCGTTGCCTCGGCCGAGTCCTCGACCAGCGCCTGCGGCTGCTGCAACGTCTCCAGCACGCCGATCGCTTCGATCATGACCGGCATCAGCTGTCCCGGCCAGACGATGCGGTCTCTCCCACCCAGGCTGGCGCGCACGAGGTTCTCGACGAACGCTTGGCGCACGGGCAGCTGGCTCGCCTCTGGTCGCCTGTCCAGCTCACGTGATTGGCGGTCGCCGTACTGGCGGCGGATGCCGCCGTACTCGCGGCTGATGAGGACGTCGATGCGCGCGTCCTCAACGATCGCGAAGAGGTCGGATGCCAGCTTGCGGTCGGCGAAGATGTCGAAGAAGCGTTCCATGTCGGTAAGCGGTCCGGGCGGCGGCGTCACCTCGCCCGGAGCGTCCACGTGGCCGTCGGTGTCGATCGGTGGCGCTGGTTCGGGCGGCGGCCGTTCGGCCTCGGCCTTGATCCGCTCCGTGGGGAAGATCGCGCCGTCGCGCTCGAACTCGAATTCGAAGGTGCCGAACTCAAGGTGGCCGGCCTGGTGTGTGCAGTAGACCTTGTAGACGCCGAAGTTCTGGTCCTTGTCCTGGAACTCCTCGACGTGCGGTGGCAAGAAGATGGCGCTGCCTTCGGTCGACGGTGCGTCGCCCTCCACCCAGCCGATCCCCTTTTCTGCCAGCGCCTCCGACGAGTGAACAGCGACTTCGAAGCCGGTGAGCGCCTTGCTGTACATGCGCAGGATGTCGGAGATACGGCTCAGCTCGACCCGCGACGAGAGCGCCTCCAGCATATCCTCGCCGCGGCTGGACTCCATACGGAAGTAGGCCTCGCCGCCGTCGCTGCTCTGGTCGAGCAGCGCACTGCCTTCGGCGTGCCATTCGGCGATCGTCTCGATGGGGATGCGCTCGAGCGCCATCGGCGCCGTCTTCAGGAACTCCATCGCCGCCAGCGGTGAGCGCTCCACGAGTTCTTCCGCCAGCGAGAGCAGCAGTCCGTGGGACTCCTGGTCGACTTGCGCCAACGCGCGCGAGGCCTCGGCGAAGAAGGCGAATGCCTGTCGGCCTTCGCGGCGGGCCAGTTCGCGCGCCAGGTTGAGGAAACGTCCGCGCTGCATCGCCTGTATGCTGGCCAGCAGTGCCGGCCCCTTCTCCAGATAGGAGCGGGCGTCGGCCCAGCCGGTGGAGGCCAGCGATTCGGCGAACGTCAGGAACGCCGAGCGGTCATCGCCTTCGAGTGGCTCAAGCGCCTGGGCGGCGATCGTCAGGCAGTGCGAGGCCAGGTCGTACGAGCGGTCGCAGAGGGCGTCGACGAAGCGGACGAGGATGCGCGCCTCTTCGGCGCTGAGTTTGGCGAAGAGCGCCGGGCTGCCGTCGAAGAACTGTACGGCGAGCGAGGCCGAACGCCAGGTGCCCTTGTAGAGCAAGCGGCCCAGGCCCACCCAGTCGCCGATGCGCGCCGGTGTGATGGCTGGCAGCGTGACCGGCGAGGCGCGAAAGAAGGACGCGGCCAGCGCGGACGATAGCTCGGCGAGGTCGAGGCCGTGCTTCGCCCAACGCTGGAAGCCGACGCTGCCCAGGAGTGGCAGCACCTGCGGCGTGACGCGATAGTATTCGCCGGCGGCTTCCCACGAGCGCCAGGACTGCCGCGCCAGGTCCAGGCCTTGATCGGCCCAGGCGCGCAGCTCGTCGTCGCTCATCAGATCGCCGATCTCGTCGGCGGCGCGGCGGAACTCCGCAACGAGGCTCGTCGAAAAGGGCGTCAGCTTCTTCTCGTAAGAGGAGTAGATGCGCTTGCGTTGCCTAGACATCGGCGTTGACCCCGCGAAACGAGGGGAGTGTTCCGCCCATGCTGGTTGTTGGGACTGCCACGGCGCCCGCTATTCGAAGATCGAAGAGACTACCTCTTCGATGCTCCGCTGGACGTCGGCGTCGTCCGTGAGCGCCCAGGTTACGGCCACCTGGCAGGCGCGGCGCGGGCTGATGCCTTCGTGCATCAGCTTGCCGGCGTAGATCAGGAGGCGGGTGCTGACGCCCTCCGCCAGTCCGTGCTCCTTGAGGTGGCGCACCTTCTCGCCCAGCTTCGCCAACTCGAGGCCGATGGCCTCGGAGATGTTCGCCTCTTTGGCGATGATCTTCGCTTCCAGCTCGCGGGGCGGGTATCCGAACTCGATCGCCATGAAGCGCTGGCGCGTGCTGTGCTTGAGGTCCTTGAGGGCGCTCTGGTAGCCGGGGTTGTAGGAGATGACGAGGATGAAGCCGTCGCGCGCCTCGACGATCTGGCCGAGCTTCTCGATCGGCAGCAGGCGGCGGTGGTCGGTGAGGGGGTGGATGAGGACGGTCGTGTCCTTGCGCGCCTCGACGATTTCGTCGAGATAACAGATCGCCCCGACCTTCGCGGCGCGGGTGAGCGGGCCGTCCATCCAGCGCGTCGAGTCGCCTTCCAGCAGGTAGCGGCCGACGAGGTCGGAGGCGGTGAGGTCTTCGTGGCAGGCCACCGTTATCAGCGGCATGCCGGACTCCTCGCCGTTCTTCGAGCCGTCGGCGGAGTTGCGCATCACGGTCACCGGGCGGCCGAGCTTGTAGGCCATGTACTCCACGAATCGCGTCTTGCCGCAGCCGGTCGGGCCCTTGAGGAGGACCGGGATCTTCTCCGCGTAGGCTGCCTCGAAGAGCGCTACTTCGTCGTTCAGAGGCTCGTAGTAGGGCTCTGACGTGACGAGGTACTCTTCTATGGCGTACTGGCGGTGAGTTGATTCGGTCGTCATTGCTGATCCCTCAGAGAGTCATTCTCGTTCTAGCATACATTAGGGTAGCGTTCGGGCATTCGGAAGAGCCGTCTTCTCAGGCACCCGTATCGTTCGCGTCCAGCCTCGCTGTGAGCTTCGCCCAGGCGTCCAGAGCCTGCTGTTTTGTGCCCTCGAGATCGCCTTCGGTGTCGATGACCACGTGCGCGTTTCGTGTGCGCTCCTCGTTCGATATCTGGCTCTTGATGCGCTCCAGCACCTGATCCTCGGGCAGGCCGCTGCGCTCTGACGTGCGCCTGGCGGCGATTTCGGGCGCCACTGCGGTCACCCAGACCTCGTCCGCCAGATCGTCCCACTTCGCCTCGAAGAGCAGCGCCGCCTCCAGCACGGTGATCACGACGCCGTCTTGCGCCAGCGCCGCGAGGCGTTCTCGCATCATGCCCTTCATGCGCGGGTGGACGATCGAGTTGAGTGCCGCCAGGTGTTTCGGGTCCGAGAAGACGATGGCGCCCAGCTTCTTGCGGTCGATCATGCCGTCTTCCGCCACGACCTCGTTCCCGAACTCGTTGACGATCTCCTGCCAGGCCGGGCGGCCGGGGTTGTAGACTTCGTGGCCGATGATGTCCGCGCTGAGCACCGAGGCGCCCTGCGCTTCGAGCACTTTAGCGACGGTGGACTTACCGCTGCCGATGCCCCCTGTGAGACCGATGACATACATTGCGTTCGCCTTTACGTAACGGAGATTAAAGAGCGCGCCCCCACGTGCGCGCACCCCTCAATTCTAGGTAGCGTGCGGCGTGCTGGTCAAGGAAGACGTTCGGCGACGGGCGCTAGTCGCTGAGCCAGAGTTCGTAGTTCATCTGGGCCGCCATCCCTTCGCGCTCGTAGAAGCGGTGTGCGTTCTTGCGTCCGAGACCCGAACTGAGCGTCAGGTGCGTGCAGCCGCGCTCGCGGGCCCAATCGGCTGCGGCCGCGAGGAGGGCCTTGCCCACGCCGCCGCTCCGCGCTGCCCGATCGACGACGAGGTCCTGTAGCCACGTTCGCCGTCCGAAGCGGATCGACTCGATGTCGCGATATACGGACGCCAGGCCGACAAGCGAGTTGTCGTCGAGGGCGAGGAGGACGTCTGAGTGCTCACCCTCGATTGCCCAGCGGAAGCCGTGGCTGCCGCGCTCGCGTGTGTAGCCCGGCGGCGGTGCGCCCGGGGCGTCGAAGAGCTGCTCCAGGAGATCGAGGAAGGCCGCCTCGTCCGCGAGTGTGGCGGGCCGGACGTCGATGTTCATGCGGCGCTACTTTGCTGGCGCGGAGTCGGTCGCGTGCTCGCCCCAGAAGTCGAGGACGGCCCGATTGACGGCGACGGCGCGCTCCGTGAGGAAGCCGTGGCCGGCGCCCTCGAACGGCACGAAGTTCGCATCGGGGATGCGCTTGGCCAGCAGCTGCTGGTTGGCGAAGGGGACGATCTGGTCGTCCGTCGCGCCCATGACCAGCGTTGGTGCCTGGATCTTGCTCAGGAGGCCGTGCACGTTGAAGCCTACGACGGCCATCACCTGCTTCTGCAGCGCGTGCGGCGGCGCCATAAGGCTCATGTTGGCGAGCGAGCGCTTGACGAGCCAGTCCTTGTTCTTGGCCAGGAACTTCTCGCTGTAGAAGAGCTTGAGGCCCTCGGCTATCGCTGCGGCCATCGAGGTGGCGCCGTTGCTGATGAACTGCTGGAAGATGCTGGTGTCGGGGAAGGTGGCCATCGGCCCGCCGGCCATCGTCCCGGCCAGGATCAGCGAGCGCACGCGCGCTCGGTGGCGGTGGTACATGTCCTGCGCGATCATGCCGCCCATCGACATGCCGAAGACGTGTGCGGTCGGGATGCCCAGCTCGTCCATCAGGGCCACGGTGTCGTCCGCCATCTGGTGGATGCTGTACGCTTCGGCCGGCTTTTCGCTGCGTCCAGCGCCGCGGTTGTCGAAGGCGATCAGCTGGTAGTCGCGCGCAAGCGGCTCCAGCTGTGAGTCCCAGCCGGTGACGTTGGCGCCGAGACCCTGGATGAGCACGACCGGCTCGCCGGCGCCGTGCAGCTCGTAGTAGAGGTCGATGCCGTTAGCGCGGACTGTGGTCACTGCGTTATACCGCTGCGGGGAGGTCCGCGGGTTCCAGCGGCTGGTAGCGGGTGACTGAGTCGAAGAGGTCGAGGGCGGAGCGGTCTTCGCTGATGCCGCGCATGGCGCCGGTGCCGCCCAGCCGTTCGCGGATGAAGAAGCGTGTGACGGCGGCCTTGCGGGCGTCGCCGCTGGCGTCCAGTTCACCCTGAGCCGCCTCCAACAGGAGGGCCGCCTGTGCCAGGTCCGCGAGCGCGGCCGTCACGCGGCGGGAGTTGAGCTGGCGCACGTCGTCGTCGGCGCGCGCGATGAAGGCGATGATCTCCTGCGCCTCGCGGCGTGCCTGCGCCACGGCGTCCTTCATCGCCGATAGAGATGAGTGCGAGACCGCGGACAGGGCGGCGTCCACGCGGTTGAGGAGCGCGTCGTGGGCGCTCTCCTTGCCGATGGCACGCAGGACGTCCAGGCAGATGATGTTCTCGGTGCCCTCCCAGATCGTGTGGCACTGGGCGTCTCGCAGCTGGCGCGCGGTCGGGAAGGTCTCGATGTAGCCGTTGCCGCCGTACATTTCGACGGCCTGGCTGGCCAGTTCGAGGCCGCCGCGAGCGCCCTTGAACTTGGTCAGCGGCACGAGGATGCGGTACAGGCGCCGGCCCTCTTCGTCGCCCTTGCTGGAGGCCAGCGACGCCGCCTCGAAGACGATCGCCGAAACGGCTTCGACGGCGACGACCATGTTCACGAGCGTCTCGCGCACCAGCGGTAGTTCGTCCAGCCGCTTGCCGAAGGCCATGCGGTGCGCGGCGTAGATCGCTGACTCGAGGAAGGAGCGGCGCATGATGCCGAGGCCCATCGTCGCCACGCCCATGCGCGAGCCGTTGACCATGCCCATCATGCGGTTGAGGCCGCGTGTCTGGGACTCGGTGGCACTGGGGTTGCTCATGATGTGCGCTTCGGCGTCGACGAGTTCGATCTCCGCCGTTGGCACCGACCGTGTGCCGAGCTTGTCCTTGAGGCGCTTGATGTGGATGCCGTTGCGGGACCCGTCCGAGCGCTCGCTGGGGATGAGGAACAGGGCCAGGCCGCGCAGGCCTTCGTCGGCGCCTTCCGGCCGGGCGAGGGTGACGATCGCCCTGGCGTCGACGTTGGAGCAGAACCACTTGGCGCCGTTAAGCACCCACTTGCCGTTCACCTGCTTCGCCGTCGTCTCGCTGGCCGCCAGGTCGGAGCCGCCGCGGATCTCCGTCATGAACATGGCGCCGTCCCACGACCCGTCGTAGGTCGGCGATTGCAGCCGCGGCAGGATCTTCTCACGCACGTCGGGCGGGGCGTAGCGGTCGACGAGCGCCTCGACGCCGCCGGTCATGCCGGTACTGCAGACCATGCCTGTGTCGGACTGGCTGAGGAGGTAGGTGAAGGCCGAACCGAGCACGGTCGGGATATCGCGGCCGTCGCGTGCGGCGACGCCGGTCGGTCCTTCGTTCCAGATGTCGCGCTTCTGGTCGATCGCCGATGGGTGGTGGACGATGCTGGCGATCTCATCGCCCCAGCGGTCGTAGCGTTCGAGGCGCGGCGGGTTCTTGTCGATGATCTCTGCGCGCTCGGCGATCGGCCCGCCGCAGAGTTCGCCCCAGCGCCGCAGGACACCCTCGGCCCAGTCGCGATCGGCGGGTGCGACGTAGCGGTCCATCAGCTTGCTCAGGTTGGGGTCGATCTCATACCAGTTGAGACCGATCGCTGATTCGGTCTGGGCGTAGTCGATGGCGCCGGTCGTTTTTGTTGTCATAATGCGTCTCCCGGAGTCAGGGTTTCGCCCCGATTGTACTCCTATGGCGCCGTCACCAGTATGTCCACGAGTGTGATGTCGAATATGAGCGTCGCGCCGGCTGGAATGGTGCCCTGCCCCGTGTCGCCGTAAGCGAGATCGGCCGGGATGATGAGGCGACGCGTGCCACCCTCGGCCAGGCCAGGCAGGCCTTCTTCCCAGCCCTGGATCACGCCGCCGCCGCCGATGATGACCTGGAACGTGGACGGCCTGCTGATCGAACTGTCGAACATCTCGCCAGTGTCCTGGAGCCAACCTGTGTAGTTGACCGCTATGGTGTCGCCGATCTGGGCGACTTCGCCGGTCCCCGGAGCGAAGTCGATGTAGACGAGGCCGGATTCGAGCGTCACCTCATCGCCGGTGATTTCAGGTGGGCTTTCGTCGGCTACACCGGGGGTTTGGGCGGGCACGGTTGGTGCCGGCGTCGGCGTTGGCGACGGCGCCGGTATGAGGATGTCGACGAGTTCGATGTCGAAGATCAGCGTTGCGTTGGGCGGGATGGTGTCACCGGCGCCGACATCGGCGTAGGCGAGCTCGGGCGGGATGATGAGGCGGCGCTTGCCGCCCTCGGCCATGCCCTCCAGCCCCTCATCCCAGCCCTCGATCACCTGTCCGACGCCGATCACCACCTGAAACGCCTCCGTGCGGCTGAGCGAGCTGTCGAACATCTTGCCGGTGTCCTGGAGCCAACCTGTGTAGTCGACCGCTACGGTGTCGCCGATCTGGGCGACTTCGCCGGTGCCCGGAAGGAAGTCGATGTAGACGAGGCCGGACTCCGTCGTGATCTCTTCGCCGACGACCTGCGGCGGGCTCTCCAGCGGCACGACGGGTGTGTGGGCGGGTAAGGTTGGCCCGGGAGTGGGCGTCGTGACGGCCACCGTTGGATCCACCACTAGCGAGTCGTCGCCGTCGCCGCCACCGACCAAGACGATGATGCCGAGGACGGCGAGCGAGCTGACGAATAACGTCAGTGCTGCCGCGACGACGAAGCGGCTCGATAGGAAATCGCTCGGCCGGCCGGAGCCGGCGATCGCCTGGTCGCTGCTCCTCAGGTCGCGGTCGACCTCGCGCCGTTTCGCGGGGTCGCTGAGCACTGCGAACGCTTCTTGCACCTCGGCATGGCGTTCTGCCGCGCGCGGCTTGCGGCTGGTTTCCGGGTCGTATGTGCGTGAGAGCCGCTCGTGTGCGCGCTCGATTTCGTCCGGGGTGGCGTTGCGGTTGACCTGGAGTATTGCGTAGTAGTCTAGGTTGTCTGCCACGGGCCACTGGCCTCCTGTCTGGAATGCGCCCGCCATGTGGCAGGCGCGTGAGGTTAATTGTAGGCAGGCCAGCGTGGCGGGACAAGGATTGCCGACAGATGGCCGCGTGACGTGTGACGCGTGACTCTGTCGCTAGTCCCGGTTCGCTGCTTCCGTTACGCCTCGTGCGAGTTCATCAGCCGCTGCCAGCGTTTCTCGGCGGCGGCGGCGAACGTCTGCATCTCGGCGGGGTCGAGGACGCCCTGCTCCGTGATGTAGCTCGTGACGAGGCGCGCCGGCGTTACTTCGTAATATACGTTGCGCACTTCGAGCCAGTTTTCGGAGCAGACCTCTTTCGTCGGGCCCTCTTCCGGGGCGAACGGCATCGGCTCGCTGGGCGCGGTAACCTTGAGCGTCTCCGCGGCTGTGTAGAAGGGGACGCCGGCGTCGTGTGCCGCCAGGGCCAGCATTCGCGTCCCTATTTTGTTGATGAAGTCGCCCTCGGGCAGGATCGAGTCGGCGCCCACCATGACGGCGTCGGCTTCGTTCACGAAGAGCGCCATCTGCGCCTCGGTGATCAGCGTCATCGAGATGCCGGCCCGCACCATCGCCTTCGCCACGCGGATGCCCTCGTTCGTCGGGCGCGCCTCCGAGATGATTACGCGCCGCGGCTTCACGCGCGTCAGCAGCTCGATCACAGTGGATGAGTAGCTGAAGGACATGACCGTTCCGGTCGGGATCACCTTTCGGGCGGACAGCGCCATCCCTTCGGGCGCTGTGCTGATCGCTTCGATCGTGTCCGCGGCGGAAGCCGGACCGTCGCCCGTCTCCAGGTAGCGGCTCCAGGCCGCGGCGACGGCGTTTTCGATCGCCGCCATCATTGGCCGCGCCAGGGCCAGGGTTCGGCAGCTATCGCGAAACTCCTCGCCCGGCATGCCGTCGGCGACGCCGCGCAGCGCTTCGAGCGCCGTCAGGGCGAGCTGGCGGGCTCCCTTTTCTCTATCCGCCCGAATCTCGGCGACCGCGGCCTTGATCTCTGACCTCAACGGTTCCTCCAGTCCTCACAAAAACAATAAGCCGGGGTCATGTGACCCCGACTCTTACTCTGCAGATGAAAGACACCCATAGGACGACGTGCCTCCGCTTCTAAAACGCCGGCTGACCGGCGGCGAGTTCTTCTGGTGGCGCCAATCCTACACCACAAGCAGCGATTTGTCGCGCGCCCCGCCGCTGTCCTCCGCGCACAAGCGCCCCGTATACTGTCCCCGTGCCCGCATCCGACCTTCCACCCGTCATCCAGGGGCTCCTCAGCGCCGCTCCTTATCCCCACCGCACCGGTCGCATTCAGCTCATCCAGACCCACATCTCGTACGTCCTTCTGACGCGCGACTACGTCTACAAGATCAAGAAGCCTGTCGACTTCGGCTTCCTTGATTACTCGACGCTCGGCAAGCGCCGCTACTATTGCCAGCGCGAACTGAAACTGAACCGCCGCCTGTGCTCCGACACGTACATTGGCGTCGTCCCTATCCGCAAGACGCGAGACGGCTACCGCATCGACGCGGTAGGGCAGGATGGGCCGAGGCCGAAGGGGCGCATCGTCGAGTACGCGGTCCTCATGCGGCGGCTGCCGGAGGAGCGGATGATGCACCGCCTGCTGGAGCGCAACGCCGTGACGAAGCCGATGCTGCGGGACGTCGCCGAGAAGCTGGTGCCGTTCCACCAGGCGGGGGCGGCGACCAGCGCGCGGATCGCCGCTTACGGCGATTGGGCGATCCGCTACAACGTGCGCGAGAACGTGCGGCAGTGGACGCCTTTCATCGGCCGCACGATCACGGCGGAGCAGGACCGCATCCTGCGCAACTATATCGAGGCGTTCTACGCGCGGCGGGCCGATGTGATGCAGCGCCGAGTCGACGAGCGGCGCATCCGCGAGTGCCATTCCGATCTGCGCTCCGACGCCGTCTGCTTCGTCGATCCGCAGGCCGGCCCGGACGGCATCTGCATCTTCGACTGCGTGGAGTTCAACCGCCGCATTACGCACGTCGACGTCGCCCGCGACGTGTCGTTCCTGATGATGGACCTGGAGTACCGCGGCCGGCCGGATCTGGCGGCGGCCTTCACGGATCACTACATCGAGAAGGCCGCCGATGCTGATCTGCCTGACGTGCTGCCGTACTACGCCCACTACAACGCCTGCGTCCGGGGCAAGGTCGAGAGCTTCCTCCTCGACGCGCCGACCGTGCCCGAGTCGCAGAAGCGCGCCGCGGCCAAGCGCGCCCGCCGCTACTTCGAGCTGGCCTGCCGCTACGCCGAGTCGCTGCCGCCGGCGATGCTGATCATCACCTGTGGCCTCGCCGGCACGGGCAAGTCCAACATCGCCCGCAAGCTCGGCCGCCAACTCGACGCGGCGGTGCTGACCTCGGACGTCGTGCGCAAGGAGATGGTGGGGATGGACGCACGGGAGCGCGTCCTGGATGAGTACCGTGGCGGGCTCTACTCGGCGGAGATGACCGAGCGCACCTACCAGGCGCTCTTCGACGGTGCGCGCGAGCAGCTGATGGCCGGGCGGTCCGTGATCCTCGACGCCTCGTTCACGCGCCGCGAGCACCGGCGCGCCGCCGCTCGTCTGGCGCGGGAGACTGGCGCTCAGTACGCCTGCGTTGAGGTGAGCGCTGCGGAGGGCGCCGTTCGCGAGCGCCTGGCCGGCCGACTGAAACGAGGTCGTGACGCCTCCGACGCCCGCTGGGACATCTACGTGCAGCAGAAGCGCCGCTTCCAGCGCCCGTCTGAGGTGCCGCGGGAGCGCCTGATCAGCGTCGACACCTCGCAGCGAGGCGCCTGGAGCGTAGCGCCGATCCTCGATGCCCTGCGCCGCGTTTCGCCGCTGAGCGTACCGGGCTAGCGGCCGGTGGAGCCGTGGCCGCCCTGAAGATCCGTCGAGATTCGCGAACGGCCCCGGACGAGCGCTATTCAACCGATGTACGTGAATAATCTCGTCTCTTGGCAGTAAATGCGCTTGACCTCAGCGGTCATTCGATTATACTAGTGACGTGGAGGCATTTACTAACGAGGAGGTATGATATGCGCCTAACCCTCACCTTCAATGAGGAGGACGAGGACATTAAGATGCGTTTGGCCTTCGCGGATCAGCGTAGGTACGTCATTCGTGCGCTCGTGCCAGAAGGGTATGAGAGCTACTTCCAAGACCAAGCTCGATATACCAGCGCCCACGCTTCGACCGCCATTGAAGGCAATCCCATGTCCCCTGATGAGGCCATGAAGATGCTCGCTACGCATGATCAACCCGACAGTTCAGAGGGACAGGAGAAGGTGAATCTGGACGAGGCTTATGAGTTGGCCGCACAGCTAGCTGCCGACAAGTCTACCGACATCGACCAGGGCCTGATACGAACGCTGAACTCGATAATCCAGAAGAGCCTTCCCGACCCGAAGGCTCGTGGAAGAGGCAAGTATCGGGTTGGACAGAGCTTCATCATCGACAAGGCAACCCGTGACATCAAGTACCGCCCTCCTGCAGCAGAGGATGTTCCCGAGTTGATGGATGACTACGTGACCAATGTCGCCGAGTGGATCGACCGACTCCCTGGGCCGATCGCCGCAGCGTTGGCACACTTTGGTCTCATCTCCATCCACCCGTTCGAGGATGGAAACGGCAGGACGGCTCGGCTGGTGGCTGACATGGTGCTCGACCTCACGAGCTGGTCAGTTGAGAGCATGCTCTCGGTCAGCCAAGCCATTCTGGACGACCACGCAGGCTATATTGCGGCCTTGGCGGAAGCTCAGGGTAAGGTTTTCACGGAGGATGTTGATGTGACGCCGTTCGTGAGGTTCCACACCAGAATGCTGGCCATGTCGGCAGCGTTTCTCGAGGAGAAAGTGATTCGTTTCAACCAGCGTCGAGACGAGTTTATCGAGAACTCAGACGAGCTGAATGAGCGTCAGGTGACAGGATTAATGTTCATGCTCGACATCGGCCCGATTTCCTCGTCTAGATACGCAAAACTCAATCATAGTTCGCAGTCGTCGGCAATTTCCGATCTCACTGATCTCCTCAACGATGGCGTCGTGAAGCGACTCGGAACGGGCAAGACAACCCGATACGACCTGGAAGACGAGGTACGCAGGCACATTGAGATGGGGAGCGGAGAGGAGGTCGGGGCGAAACAACAATGAGAGCCACGCGGTCCAGAGGGACGATCAGAGCCGCTCTGTTCTGCCCGTGTGCCCGAGCGTACCGGGCTAGCGGCCGGTGGAGCCGTGGCCGCCGGCGCCCCGCGCGGTCTCCGAGAGCTCTTCGGCGACCGTCATGTCCATGACGAGCGCCTGGCCGATCACCAGTTGCGCGATGCGATCTCCGTCGCTCACTTCGTGCGGTTCTCGATAGTGGAGAGAGTGCATCGTCACCAGGAGTTCGCCGCGGTAGTCGGAGTCGATCGTGCCGAAGGTGACCATAACGCCCCTTGAGGAGAGACCGGAGCGCGGCCTGATCTGGACGTCGTAGCCGGCGCCGATCTCGATCGCGATCCCCGTCGGCACCCGCACTGGCTCGTGGCCGACCATCATCGGCTCATCGAGGCAGGCGTAGAGGTCGTAGCCGGTCGCGCCCTCGGTGGCGCGCTCGGGCAGGCGGGCGCCGGGCCGCAGGCGTTTGACGCGCACCGGGACGTTCACTAGGGGATGTACAATCCGCTGTCGCGGCGCTTGCCGCGTTCGATCGGCTCTGGCGGCTCGGGCGGCTTTTCGGGCTGGGATGTTGGGCCGCTGGCTGCCTTCTTCGACGGCTTCGCCCCGGCCGCTTTGACGACCTGCTCGATGAGCGCCGGCTCTGGGAGCGCGCCCGGGATCGAGATGCGGTCGTTGATCACGGTCAGCGGCACGGCCTCTACTTTGTAGCGCTTGGCCAGATCGGGGAACTCGTTGACCTCGATCACTTCCGCCTTCACGTGCTCGCTGACGATGCCCATCATGAAGGCGGCGCGGGCCATCTGTGGGCAGTAGGGGCACGTTGGTGTCACGAAGACGCGCACCGAGACGTCCGTCTTCAGCTGGGAGAGCGCCTTCACGGAGTCCGGCATCAGCAGCGTCTCCCAGCGCGAGAGGTCGACGAGCGATTCCACGAAGGCGGGGAACTCCGTGCCGCCGGGGATGCCGTAGTACTTGAAGAAGCCGGGCCCGGGCCCTCGCAGCACCATCCCCGGCACGCGCTCGACGCCGAACGTCGCTTTCTCTTCGGGATCGTCCTCGAACTGGTGCACGCGCAGGCTGATGAGATCGCTGAGGGCGGACAGCTCCTTCAGCATGTCCTGCGTCTGCTTGCAGAGGGCACAGGGCGTGACGCCGGGCGCCTCCAGCTTGGTTTCGCGCTGCGTGAAGTAGTCGATCTTAACGGGCGCGGCCATTTCAGCAGCGAACTTCGCCTGGATCGCCTGCTGGTCCTTAAGCGGAATCACTCATATCCCTCGTTTTCAGCCACACCATAGCAAGCCGCTGCAGCACCGTGAAGCCCGCGATCAGCGCCAGCGCCCAGAGCACCGGCGTGAGGACGTTGACGTCGAGTAGGTCGTGCAGGATGAGGCCGCCGCCAAGCAGCAGCACGCGTTCAGTGCGCGTGAAAACGCCCTCGCGCAGCTTGAGGCCGATGATCTCGGCCCGCGCGCGCAGGTAGCTGACCATGATCGAAGCGACGACGGCGGCGAAGATCAGCAGCTCCTCCTCGCGGGCGTTAAGGTTGCTGAAGTACCAGAGCAGGCCGAAGAGGACGGCAGCTTCCGAGAGCCGGTCCATCGTTGAGTCGAAGACCGCTCCGAACGGCGTGGCGCGACCGGTCGCCCGCGCCAGCGAACCGTCGAGGAAGTCCAGCGCGCTGAACGCCAGCATGACGATGCCTGCCGCCAGGAAGCGGCCGTCCGCCGCCAGCACGGCAGCCCCGACGTTGCCGGCGAAGCCGAAGAGCGTGAGCATGTTCGGCGTCACGCCCAGCCGCGAGAGCACGCTGACTGCCGGGTCGGTCAGCCAGTTTGGGGCGGAGCGCGGTGTCAGCGCCGGCATCAGGCGCCGTTTCCGTTACGGTTCGCTGCTGTCTCCTCGTAGAAGGCGAGCACCTCCGACGAGACCTCGTCCCAGCTCCAGTTGCGGGCGTGCAGCGCCGCCGCCCGGCCCATCTCTTCGCGCATGCCGGCGTCGGAGAGCAGGCGCTTGAGCGCTTCGCAGAGCGCCTCGCTGTCGCGCGGGGGGACGAGCAGGCCCTGCTCGCCGTCCTTGACTACGGCCGCGAAGCCGGGGATGCGCGAGGCGACGATCGGCAAGCCGGAGGCCATCGCCTCGAGCAGGATCAGGCCCAGGCTCTCGTGTCCGGTGTTGGGTGCGCAGAAAACGTCGCCGCTGCGGTAGTAGCGGGGCAGCTCCTCCTCCGCCACGTAGTCCGTGAAGACGACGTCCTCGACGTTGTTCTCCTCGATGTAGCGTTCGCAGGCCGGGCGGATGCCGCCGTCGGGGCCGACGATGATCAGCCGGGTCTGCGGCATTTCGGTCTTCAGTTTGGCGAACGCCTCGATCAGGTAGGGCAGCCCCTTGCGCTGCTCCTGGCGGCCGACGAAGACGATGTTGCGCTTGCTGTCCATCAGTTCGGGTATCGGCGGCGTCTCGGCGGCGAAGCGGGCGTAATCGATGCCGCTGGGGATGATGCGGAAGTCGTCGTCGAAGTACTTGCCGATGAGGTCGAGCGCCGCCTGCGAGTGGGCGATGCGGCCGTGGATGCGATGCCACCACTGCTGGATGATGAACTGGGTGTAAGCGTAGACGCGGCTGCCGCTGTCGCGCGCGGCGTGGAACGTGGCGATGTTCGTTGCCTGTGAGAAGCGCACGAACTGGAACGGCAGCAACGGCGCGAACGGCTCGTGGATGTGCACGATGTCGAACTGTTCACGCGCCAGCAGCCTCTTGACCCGGGACGAGAGGTTGTAGGACATCGAGATGTTGGCCACCGAGCCGCTCACCGGCAGGCCGATGGCGCTGTGTCCGATGACGTGGAGGTACGGTGGCTCTTCGCTGGAGCGTTTGGACGCCGGCGCGACGACTGTGACGTCGTGGCCCCGGCGCAGGAAGTGCTGGGAGAGGTTGAAGACGTGGCGGTTGACGCCGCCGGGCACCCCCCAGTCGTACGGGGAGACGAGGGCGATCTTCATCGCACGCTCGCGATTCGCTGGACGAAGCTGCGCGCCGTGGGGCCCCAGCCCATCGCCCGCGGCGTGGCCAGAATGCCGCGATACGTCTGACGCACCACGTGCGCGTATCCGATCTCGCGTAACGAAGGATGGCGGCCTGTGACGCCGCGGGTCGCCCTGGCCGCGATCGCGGCGCGCAGGTCGTCCGCGTTCTCGCCGGCGAACTCGGTATAGGCGGTGCCGATGACGGGCAGGAAGTGGGCGTCGCTGCCGCCGGCCTCTGCCAGGCCGAACTCGTCGCGGTTGAGGCGCCGGGCCTTGCGCGCGCCGAGCCGCCCGGCCGGCGTCTGGTTCGTGACCTCGATGGCGTCGATGTGCACGCCGTCGGTCCTGCTCGCCAGGATGCGGCGCAGGTGGCGCAGTCCCATGCCGCGCGTCAGCCACGTGAACGGGTGCGGGACGACGGCGAGGCCGCCCAGACGGTGGATCGCAGCCAGGGTCTCCTCGACTGGCCGCAGCGAGGGAGGCGGATCTTCGACGAAGAGCGCCAGGACGTGGCCCTCGATCGTCGTTACCTCCATGCCGGGGATGACGTCGAAGCGGAAGCGGCCCCTGGCGCGACGTTCGCGCGCCTCCCAGGCGCCGCTCAGGCTATCGTGGTCGGTCACCGCGATCAGATCGAGGTCTGTCTCCGACTCGACGTAGTCCAGCAACTCGGAAACGTCGTACATGCCGTCGCTATGCGAGGTGTGGATGTGCAGATCGGCCTTTGCCACTAGACCGTGGCCTCCTCTGGCTCCTTCGCCGGCTGCGGTTCGCGGGGTTCGGCGTCCCAGATGGGCTCCAGCACCATCCACTGGTCGGGCTCGGCGCGCAGCTGCGCCTCCAGCCGTGAGATGAACTCAAGCATCGCCGTCCGCACGTCCGCCTGCAGGTCGTCGGTGCGCTCGATCTCGATCGGCGGCTGGGCGACGGCTTCGATGAGGTAGCGGCCGCGCCGCGACGAGAACGACGGCACGATCGCCGCGCCGGTGCGCAGCGCGACTTCGACCGGGCCGGTCGGCATCCACGTCTCTTCGCCAAAGAAGGGGAGCAGCATCTTCGGTCCGAGAATGTCGCGGTCGCCCATGAGCGCCACCGTACCACCGTCGCGCAGAGTCCGCATGATGCGCTTGGCGGACGGCACGCCGACGGGCATGAACTCGACGCCATGCGTCCTGCGAATGCTGTTGAGCATCCGCGAAAGGCGCTCCGGCTTCACGGGCTCGGTGACGGCGAAGCAGGGGATGTTCAGCGGGACGAGGGCCTGCCCGGCCATCTCGGCGTTGCCGACGTGGGCGCTGAGCATGACGACGCCGCGGCCCTTATCGATGTTCGAGCGGATGTACTCTTCGATGCCGCTGTAGATGAGGCGCTCGCGGAAGAACTGGTCGATGTCCATATGCGGGAGCTGTGCCAGGTCAGCGTAGTAGTAGCCAACGTTGCGGAACACGGCCTTCGCGGTCTTTCGCAGGCGTGATTTTGGCGCGTCCGGCATGACGTGGCGCAGGTTGTCCCAGACGTTGCGCCGAGGCCCCGGCGCCAGGGCGTAGCCGGCGCGACCGACGATTTCAGCGATGCCGTAGAGCAGCGGGAGCGGCAGCCGCCCCAGCACACGAAAAACGAACCAGAAGACGAGGTATCTCAGCACGCCTGTATCTCTGGGGAGAGTATAAGGCGTAGCAGGCTCCTAGGCCTCTGCCGGCACCTCTTCGTAGTACTCCGCGCCGAGGTGTGTGATCTGCTCTTCGCCCCGCAGCCAGCGCAGCGTGTTCTTGAGCTTCATCTGCTGGATGAAGAGGTCGTGCTCCGGGTAGACGGAGGGTGCGTGCTGCGGGCTCTTGAAGTAGAACGAGAGCCACTCCTGGATGCCCTTCATGCCGGCGCGCTGGGCGAGGTCGAGGAAGAGCGCCAGATCGAGCACCAGCGGCGCGGCGAGGATCGAGTCCCGGCAGAGAAAGTCGATCTTGATCTGCATCGGATAGCCGAGCCAACCGAAGATGTCGATGTTGTCCCAGCCTTCTTTGTTGTCGCCGCGCGGTGGGTAGTAGTTAATGCTCACCTTGTGGAAGATGTTGCCGTACAGCTCGGGGTAGAGGTCCGGCTGCAGGACGTACTTCAGCACGCCCAGCTTCGACTCTTCCTTCGTCTTGAAGCTCTCCGGGTCGTCCAGCACTTCGCCGTCGCGGTTGCCGAGGATGTTCGTCGAGTACCAACCAGCGATGCCCAGCATGCGAGCCTTGAGCATCGGCGCCAGCACCGTCTTCATCAGCGTCTGGCCGGTCTTGAAGTCCTTGCCGCAGACCGGAACGCCGCGCTCGTTGGCCAGCGTCAGCATCGCGGGCAGGTCCAGCGTCAGGTTCGGCGCGCCGTTGGCGAAGGGCACGCCCTCCATCAGAGCGGCGTAGGCGTAGATCATCGACGGCGCGATGCTGGGGTCGTTCGTCTCCATCGCGGCCTCGAAGTTCTCGAGGTTGGCGTGGGCCTCTCCGGGCTCCAGGAAGATCTCCGTCGAGGCGCACCAGATGAGCACCAGCCGGTCACAGCCGTTCGTCTCCTTGAAGTTGCGGATGTCCTGGCGCAGCGCCTCGGCCATCTGGAGCTTGTTCGGCGCCTCCTTGACGTTCGTGCCTTGCAGGCGTTTCACGTAGTAGTCGTCGAAGACCGCCGGCATCGGCTCGATCGTCTTCAGGAAGTCCGCGATCGGCTCGATGTGTTCGTGGCGGTCCAGCACGCCGCATTTGATGGCGGCGTCGTAGGCGTTGTCGGGAATCGGGTCCCAGGCGCCGAAGACGAGCTGATCGAGCTCGGCCAGCGGCACGAACTCCTTGATCCTGGGCGTCTGCTGGTCAGTGCGCTTGCCGAGGCGGATCGTGCCCATCTGGGTCAGCGATCCGATCGGCTTCGCCGTGCCGCGCCGGGCGTGCTCGACGCCGGCGATGAACGTCGAGGCGACGGCGCCGAGGCCGACGAGGAGTATCCCCAGGCGGCCGTCTGCGGGGGCGATTTCGTGCGAGTCGGTGGCGATGAAGTCCTTTGCTTCCAAGACAATCCCTTTCTGACGGGCGAGCGACATCAAAGGCACGTGCCATTGTGAGGGGATGCGCCCGGTGCTCGCCCAGTGCTCGATCGTGCTCTGGCGTTTGCCGAGAAGGTTGGCCAGTGTCGTCTGCCCGCCGAAGCGCTTGATGACGCGCGCGGCGGGGCTGAGGTTTTCGGTGACCATGCGGCCACTATAACGAAAATGTCGTTAGTTGGCCACTGTGCTGGGTCGGCGGCCTGGTTCTGGCCGTGAGCTAGCGCGCCCCAGTCGCTGCGGCGGCTACGAGGTCAGAGACGTCGGCAGTGAACTCCGACTCACTCTTCGCCGGGAAGAGGTCTGACTCGAAAGTACGCTCATCCACTACGAAGTTCCCCTGGTGATCGATCCAGCCGACCCCGATCGTAGATTCGGCGTGCACCATGCCGTCTACGATTCGGAAGCGGAAGGGCTCAGCGGAGAGACTCATAATCCCGTTCTCAGGTCCCTCAAGGAAGAAGAAGTATCTCTCGCCGACCGCGATGGAATTCGGCGAATCGAAAACGCTCGTGACGCCGCGATCGGAGACCTCCATTGCAAACGGCTTCTGTAGCGCGAGGGACAGATCGCCTTCTCCCACAAGATAGCGTTCGACGCTCAGAAAGTAGTCGAAACCCAGGAAAGTTATGCCTGATCCTCCGCCATCGCGGCTCCACTGGTCGCTTCGTCCCTCAACTGTGGCTACGATCACCGCGTCTGATTCCTCAATCAGCACTGGAAGAGGCAAGGTGTATATGCTGGTGTCGGCATTCCCGACAAGGGGGTAGTTGGCGTCGATCTGGAACTCCGCCACACTCTGAACGCCGCCGGACTCGTCTCCCGCCGGCCCGATCCCCAGCCACCAGCCGGTCACGCCAACGGCGATCGCGACGCTGATAGTCAGGACTAGACTTCCCAGTGTATGTCTAGGAGCCATGTGACACCTCCTTGAGTGTCGATCCTGCCAAGTTGAGTATGGAGTGATCGCTATGGCATGGAGGCACGTCAACCGAGTAGGTCGAGTTCGGGTACATTGCGTTCAGGCCGCAGACATCGTCTACCTGCGGACTGGCGACTTGGTTGGGGGCAACCGGGTACATAATGGAGCCACCATACTGCGAGTGGCCGAGGCCGATTTGATGACCTTCCTCATGCGAGGCAACTGCCCGCAACTGGAGGGAGTTCATGCTGTCCGTTTCGTCCCGGTTTAGGTACGCGTCCGAATACGTCGTGACGTGCCCGGCTGAGTGGTTGCATACTGTCACGGCCACGCCCGTGTTGCCGTCGGGGAAGTCGTATGCCCGCCAATAGTTCGGCGCCGTGCCGGTCGTATAGGTGATGTCGACTTTAGACGCGGTTGCGTCCCAGCCCTCCTCCACGTAAAGGAAGGCCGCTCGCTCGCGGCTCGTTACGGATCCAAAGAACTTGGTTTTAAATGTCACCTTGTCGTCTGAATCCTGCTCTCGCAGGGCGTGATGGCCAT
>JADFKG010000136.1 GCA_022565075.1 Chloroflexota bacterium
TTCGCGCGCTCATCCATCATCGCAAGCATGGCGATGATGCTCGAGAGCGAGAAGAGGAAGACGCCTACCGGGATGTGAATCGCCGCTGAGTCGCCGCTGTCCCGGCTCCCGTAGCCGAGGCCGATCTGCGCGACGATGAGCAGGAGGACGAGTGCAGACCAGATCACCATCTTGTAGCGCCAGGCGTCGCGCGTGAGCCAGGCGAGCGCGAGCTGGACGATCGCCAGCATGAAGAGGATGTTGCCCATCATCGCGTGCACGCCCTTGAGGTCCGCCCCGTTGTGTTCGAACTGCCCGGCAAGCGTGGCCTGCACGAGGATGAGAAGCGCGATGAGCCCGGCGACTATCTGGAAGCCGCGGATCAGTCGAGGGTCGGTGTCCAAGCGTTAGGCCGTTCTTTGGGCGGCCATGATCTTCCGCAGCTTGCGGATCGTGCGGAAGATGATCACACGGACGTTCTGTTCGGTGAGGCCCATGATCTGGCCGATCTGGGCGTTCGCCAGTTCGGCGTCGAACTTGAGCGAGATGATGTCCTGCTCGCGGCGAGAGAACGTGCGCACGGCGCGCACGATGCCGGCCAGGTCCTCGCGGTGCATCACTTCGGACTCGACGGAGTCGGTGGCGGGCGAAAGCTCACTCAACACGTCGTGGTCGACGATGGTCTCGCGGCTGCGCTTGCGCACGTGGGAGACGATAGCGTTGCGGGCGATCGTGAAGAGCCAGGTTGCCAGCGCATCCCGGTCGCGCAGAGAGTCAAGCTTGAGGTAGACGCGCTCGAAGACGTCGGACACTATGTCCTCAGCCTGGTGGGTGTTGCCGACGCGAGCGTAGATGTAGGCGAAGAGGCGGGGGTAGTACTGCTTGTAGGTCTCGACAAACTTGTGCGGCCCGCCGCTACGGGCGGTCCTGAGCGCTGGGTCGCGTCTCGCTGATTCGAGCATAGTGAAAGAAGTCGTGTGTGCTCGCTACTGGACAGTGCTAATCGTCGAGTGCATAATTACACCTGAATTTCATATCGGTATAGCGTAAAGTAGTTTTCTGCTTCATGCATTGCGCTCTTCGGGTGCATTGCTCCAGTAAGATTTCTACCGATTAGTACAGAATTCACTTTACGTACGCTATGAAAAGGGTGTCAACCCTGTTGGTTACAATAACCCGACGAAATTCAGAAGGGTAATGCGAGGACAAGTACGGTGCCGAAGAAATGGAACTTCCTGAGCAACTACGGCCTGGTGCTGACGCACCTGTTCCAGAACTCCGAGGCCACCCTGCGCGAGATCGCCCACTCCACTGACCTGACGGAGCGCGCCGTCTACCAGATCGTGCGCGAGCTGGAAGTGAACGGCTTCATCGGCAAGAGGCGTGTCGGCCGTCGCAACACCTATACCGTCAACGAGGGTGCGCTCCTCAGCTTCCCCGTCTACCGCAACCTGAACATCGCCCAGATGGTCAAGGCACTGCGCCTGATCATGGACGAGAGCCGCACGAGCGTCCCGGCCTAGCCGCCCGTCGCCATCGCCGACACGCCGAGCTTTACCACTCCTGCCCTGCCGCAATCACTCTATGGTGACGCGAAGCACGCGGCCTTCGTACGTCCAGTTGTTCGCCTCGCGCATACCGACCTCGTCTGGTAGCGGGAACAGGCGGTGGCGACCGTTGAGTTGGATGACGATGCCGTCGTCGGCCTGCTCCAGGTTCAACTGTTCGCGGGTGGCGAACGGTACAACGACCTCGAGAACGAAATTGCCGCCGTCGCGGGAGAACGCGTGCGGCTCGCCGCCGCAGAGGAAGCCGGTGGGGTCGCGATCGCCGTACGCCTCGCGAGCGAGATCGAGCAGCGCCTCCTCACCATGCGGTGGTTCAGGCCGCAGGTCGCAGGTGAGGACGGGGGCGGCGGTGGACGCCCGCACGTCCGCCAGCAGTTCGGCCTCACGTTCTCGCGCCGCCGCGAAGAAATTGTCCGTCACCGCGTCCGGGAGGAGGCGCGTGACGACGACGGCGTCGTTCAGGTATCCGAAGAGTCCGAGGACGCCGGACGCCTCTCGCAGCGCCTCCGGGGCCCCGCTTTCGGCAGTCACCACGAGGCGGACTGAGGTCGTCTCCTGGTCGATCATGAGGTCGCGCAGACCGGCGAGGCGTGTCAGCAGCTTGCGACCAGTCTCGAAAACGCCCTCGCCCGCGTTGGCGAACTCGGCCGCGAAGGCGCGCACGAGAGGCTCAAAGACGCTCTGCGGACGGGACGAGAAGACCCGCTTCAGCCAGCGCGCTGCCGACTCCAGCGCGCCGGGAAGGTCGAGGAACATCTCTAGCGGCGCCGCGTCCAACACGATCACGTCGTAGCGCCCGGAAGCGATCAACTCCTGCAGTTCGAGGAGGCGGCCGATGTGGTTGAGTCCGGGGAGCGCCGCGAAGTCGTCGGCCAGCTCTCGGTCCATGCCGCGGAAGTCGAGCAGGTCAGCCAGCCAATCGCGGAACTCGTCCGCATCGGCCGCAGCGCCCTGCACCACGTCGAGGTTGTCGCCTGCTTTGGTGACCGCCGCGGCAGGGTCGATGCCCAGCGCGTGCCCGAGCCCGGAGCCGAGGCTGAAGGCCAGCGTCGGCTTTCCGGAGATCGATGCGGCCACAGCAGTTGCCGCGGACAGGGTGCTCACGCCACTGCCGCCGCGGCCGGAGAACAGAATGATACGCATCACGGAGAGGAAAGATGATAGCATGCCGGCGCTGTTTGACCGCCGTCCCGAAGCAAGACTAAGATGCGGACGCTATGACAGTGGACAGCGATACCGTCGCAGTTGGTTCGGAGGCGCCTGACTTCACGTTAGAGGCGATCGACGGCAACAAGGTGACGCTCTCGTCGCTTCGGGGCAAACCCGTCGTCCTCGTCTTCCTGCGGGGATTTCACTGACCGTTCTGTCGACGCCATCTCTCGCAGTTGCGGGACAGGTACTCAGAGTTCACGGAGCGCGGCGCCGAGATCATCGCCATCGCTCCTGACACAGTCGACGCGGCGCGCTCTTTCTTCGAACGGGAGAGTCTCCCCTTCACGAGCCTGCCGGACCCGGATCGCGAAGTGTTCCGCATGTACGACGTGAAGAGCGCGATGATCTCGCTGGGGCAGCGGCCGGGACTGTTCATCGTCGACAAGGACGGGATCGTGCGCTTCGCCCACCTGGGCTTCCAGCAGTGGGAGATCCCCTCGGTCGACGACACTCTGGCTGAGCTGGACGCCCTTTCGTAGGCGCCGCCTGAGACCCGCGCGCGATATACTCACTCCTGCCCGCCATACGTCCAGAAGGAGCCCCACCATGACACAGTCACAAGCGATCACCTTGCCCTGGACTGGCCCACGGATCGCCGTCCTCGAGATCTCGGGCGCCATCGGCCAGCAGGTGCGCGGGATGGACCTCGTGCGCACCATCCGGAGCCTGACGAACGACCCGCGCGTGAAGGCAGTCGTCGTCCAGATCGACTCTCCGGGGGGCTCGGCGCCTGTTTCCGACGCCATCTTCCGCCAGTTGAGGAAGCTCTCGAAGAAGAAGCCGACGGTGGCGTCGATTCTCGGCTCGGGCCTCTCCGGCGGCTACCTGGTGGCCTGTGGCACCCGGCATGTGATCGCGCTGCCCACCTCGCTCGTCGGCTCGATCGGCGTGATCTTCGTGCGCCCGGTGATCGAGGAGCTGCTCACGAAGATCGGCGTCCGCGTCGAGGTGACGCACCTGGGCAAGCTCAAGGGTATGTTCCAGCCGTGGCACGAGCCGACGCCGGAAGAACAAGCGAAGGTGAAGGCGCTGACGGCCGAGTACTACGACTGGTTCGTGAATGCAGTCGCCGAAGCCCGCGGCATGGACCGCGCCAAGGTGCGCGAGTACGCCACGGGCGAAGTGTTCTCCGGGGCGAAGGCGAAGGAGATCGGCCTGATCGACGAGCTGGGGGACTTCGAGACCGCCGTCAAGAAGGCGCGCTCCCTGGCGGACTTGCCGCAGAAGCCACGGCTTCAGTTTGTGCGGCCCAGACGCCCACTGCTGGAGCGCCTGATGTCGCGCGGCGTCTCGGCCCAATCGATCGCCGCGGAGATCGAAGAGCGGCTCCTGCCGCGGATCGAGTTCCGCTAGGGCCCGCTAGGCGAAGGTGGTGTCGATCTGGGCCGTGGCGTCGAAGTAGTGCTGGAACGACTGGTTGAAGCGGTAGAAGAGGTCGCGCCGGTAGCCATCGTTTGAGCGGGCCAGGCCGTCCGGGTACTCGACGTCCAGCGTGTTGAGCGTGTGCCCGAGATCCGCCTTGCCGTTGTCGGCGATGTTCGTGATCATCTCCTGCCACTGGTCGTAGGACTGCTCGATCCAGAAGTCCGTGTCCTCGGCGGCTCTTTCGTCCGTCTCCTTGACGTCGCCGACCTCGAACGCCTCGAACGTGATCACGAAGTACTTGCCGGCTTCTGGAACCTTGATCCCGACGCTGGCGTCACAGGTACCGAAGCGCTTGTAGCCGTCGTCGGCGTTGATGATCTCTTTGAGGGCCTCGAACCACTCGACGGAGGGGAAGGTTGCTTTGGTCTTCACTTGCTGTGCCATTGGGGCGACTCCTTGTCCTGGTCCCGGCGGTCAGGCCGCGGCTGCGGCCGCCTCTTCCGGCTCGCTGATGTAATGCTTGATGCTGCGGTGCACTTGCTCGCGGCGCTCGCCAAGGCCGGCCGCCGCGAGCTGGTCAACGTAGTCGTTGGCCCAACGCTTGCGGAAGTACTCCAGCTTGTTGGCGCCGTCGGCGATCTGCTCCTCCGAGGAGCCACCGCCGAGGAGGATCATGAGCGCCCCACGCAGGGGCTCGTCGGCGTTCCACTCGTATTCCAGCATGACCTCGTACTTGTTGAGGAGGTGGCTAATCTCCTGTCGGCGATCGCTGTGCCGGGTCAGGAAGTACTTGAGGTGCTGCGAGCCGTACCCACGCTGGCGAGCGACGTCCTGGATGCAGTAGCTGAAGATCGTGCGCTCAGCATCGTTGTGGGCGGTGTAGTAGCCGATCTGGAAGAGCATCATCAGCTGGCCTGCGGCCAGGATGTGCAGCGCCGCGGAGGCCTCCGTCCAGGCGCGAGCGTCGATCAGTGTGCGGTGAAAGTAACCGGGCGCCTGGATGCCGAGACCGCCACCGTTGGACAGCGCCCGCTTGCGGAAGACTTCGAACCAGCGCGCGACGTCGAACTCTGCGACCGAGAGGTAAAGCTTGACCTCGTGGTAGCCGTAGGACATCTCCGGCAGCCAGCCGCCG
>JADFKG010000137.1 GCA_022565075.1 Chloroflexota bacterium
GCCGAGATCGACGTGCTCGTGGCGAAGGTGCGGTACGGCGAGTCGATCGGGGCGACGCAGCTGCCTCACGACGACGCCGAGCAGCGCTGGCTGACCGAGGAGCCGGGATCGCTCTACCTGCAGAACGCTCGGCACCCGCAGCTGACGGGCGACGTCGTGCCGGTGAGCGTGTGGCTGGGCGAGGGCGGACCGACGTCGCGGGAGGCGTCGTCCGGCGATCCGTTTACGGTGCTGCTGATCACGGGGCCGAACACCGGCGGCAAGACGGTGGCGATCAAGACCGTCGGTCTGCTGGCGCTGATGGCGCAGGCGGGGATACCGGTGCCGGCGGAGAAGGACAGCCGCCTGCCCGTCTTCGACGCGGTGTTCGCGGACATCGGCGACGAGCAGTCGATCGAGCAGTCGCTGTCGACGTTCAGCTCGCACATGGGCAACATCATCTCGATCCTGCGGGCGTCGACGCACCGCTCGCTGGTGCTGCTGGACGAGCTGGCGGCGGGGACGGACCCGGTGGAGGGCTCGGCGCTGGCGCAGTCGATCCTGACGTACCTGCTGCGGATCGGCTGCCTGACGGTGGCCACCACGCACCACGGCGAGCTGAAGGCGTTCGCGCACTCGACGGCGGGGATCAGCAACGCTTCGGTGGAGTTCGACGCGGAGTCGCTGGCGCCGACGTTCCGGCTGCACATCGGCCTGCCGGGGCAGTCGAACGCGCTGGCGATCGCGGAGCGGCTGGGGATGCCGGCGGAGGTGCTGGCGGAGGCGCGCGAGGGGATCTCGCCGGACCGGCTGCAGATCGAGTCGCTGATATCGGACCTGCACAAGCACCGCGATGAGGCGCAGACGGCGAGCGAGGAGCAGCGCAGCGCGGCGGGTGAGGCGCGCACGGCGCGGGCGCGGGTGACGAAGGAGCTGAAGTCGCTGGAGGCGAACCGCAACCGGCTGATCGAGGAGACGCGGAAGGAGATGGAGGCGGAGCTGCAGAAGACGCGGGTGCGGCTGCTGGAGGCGCAGAAGGAGCTGGCGCAGGCGGAGCGGCTGAGCGTGTTCGAGCGGGCGAAGGTGGTGGAGACGGTGCAGAAGGAGGCGGAGGCGGTGGCGGAGGTCGTGAAGAAGGTGAAGAAGCGCGAGCGGCGGAGGACGAGCGGGCCGCTGCCGGAGATCGGGCCCGGCGACCGCATCTTCCTGCACGACGTGCCGACGCCGGGCGAGGCGATCACGGCTCCGGACGCAGCGGGCGACCTGGAGGTGAAGCTGGGGTCGCTGCGGGCGCGGGTGAACGTGAAGCAGATCGAGTCGGTGGAGAAGGCGTCGGAGGAGCGGCCGGAGACGCGGGAGTACGAGCCTTCGTTCTTGCCTACGCCGATGGCGTCGCCGGAGCTGGACCTGCGGGGGCTGAGCGTGGACGAGGCGCTGATCTTGATCGACCAGCGGCTGGACGAGGCGGTGCGGTCGGGGGTGAAGGAGCTGCGGATCATCCACGGGAAGGGGACGGGGACGCTGCGGCGGGCGGTGCGGGAGATGCTGGCGAAGCACACGCTGGTGGAGAGCCACGCGGAGGCGGAACGGCGCGAGGGCGGCGACGGCGTGACGGTGGTGGAGCTGGCGGACTAGGGGACGCACGCGGCGCTATAATGCGGGCGTTATGAGGGTTGGACGATCGGCATGGCATCTTGCGAAGAACTGGCCATGACCACAGTCGTGTGCATAGGCCTCTTTTGCCGTCTGGCTGATCGCAGGAAACTGAAATAGTGGAAGTCATCTTCATCGTCGCCGTAGTCATCGTCACGACAATCATCGTTGCGATTCCGTTTCGTGCTTACCTCGCGTGGAGTGACCATCATCACAACGGTGAACTGCGTGCCGTCACCACGCTGGACAGCGAAACCGTCCTCGACAACATCGTTCGGGACTTTGTCAGCAATTTCTGGTCTTTGAAGGAGGATGGCGAAGACTGGGTCGTGCGGGTGCCTGACTTCTTTAGCGGCCAGCTAGTAGTGAGGACCACCGATCATGAGGAAGACACGGAGGTCCGACTGATTTGGGAGCGTACCTCCCTCCGCTCACGGCTGGAAGAGATCGTGGCCTGGCTTGAAGATGACGAACCAGGCGACATCGGATGAGGCAGCGGGCAGGCACGATGGAACGGGAGACGACGTGACGAGCAGGCAGACTCTTGCGCTGTTGGAGAAACTGAAGGCGAGTGATGACTGACCCCATCACGCCCTCCGCCAGGTACGTGCTGAAGGAGTCGCTGGGGGAGTTGCGGGCGGCGGTGGAGGGGGTGCCGGCGGAGGCGCTGAACTGGCGGCCGGCGGGCGAGGAGACGAACTCGATCGCGGTGCTGGCGACGCACGTGCTGCACAGCACTCGGTCGTGGCTGGCGATCGCGGTCGGGGCGCCGTCCCCGGAGCGGGACCGGCCGTCGGAGTTCCTGGCGACGGAGGACGACCCGCTGGCGCTGCTGCGGTTCGTGGACGAGATGTCGGCGCAGTGCACGGTGCTGCTGCGGGACGCGGAAGACGTCGACTGGTCGGCGACGCGGAAGACTCACGCGCGCCCGGGCGACTCGCCGCAGGAGGTGCCGGCGGCGTACGCGATCCTGCACGCGCTGGAGCACCTGGGGCAGCATGTGGCGCACTGTTCGCTGACGCGGCAGCTGTGGGAGGGGCGGTAGGTGCGAGGTGCGAGGTGCGAGGTGCGAGGTGCGAGTGAAAGGCCACTGACACCTAACACCTAATAGCTGTAACCTCGCCCTGTGATCACGGTTATCGCGGGTGGCGTTGGGGCGGCTCGTTTTCTGCAGGGGTTGCTGGCGGTGCAGAGCCCGTCGCAGGTGACGATCGTCTCCAACGTTGGGGACGACGCGGAGTTCTTCGGGCTGCACGTGTCGCCGGACATCGACTCGGTGCTGTACCACCTGTCGGGGCTGGCGGACGAGGAGCGGGGGTTTGGCATCACGGGCGACACGTACGCGGTGCTGGAGGCGCTGCCGCGGTACGGCTACGACACGTGGTTCAAGCTGGGCGACCGCGACCTGGCGACGTGCCTCGCGCGGACGCACCTGCTGCGGCGGGGCAAGACGCTGACGGAGGCGACGGCCGAGCTGGCGGACGCGCTGATGGTGCCGGTGACGATCCTGCCGGTGACGAACGACCGGCTGCGGACGATGATCCGCACGGACGACGAGGTGCTGGAGTTCCAGGAGTATTTCGTGAAGCGGCGGACGGAGGGTCACGCGCGCGAGATCATCCTCGAAGGCGTCGATAAGGCCGCGCCGTCGCCGGGCGTGATCGAGGCGATCCGTGAGGCGGACGGGGTGATCATCTCGCCGTCGAACCCGCTGGTGAGCATCGCGCCGGCGCTGGCGGTGGCGGGCGTGCGCGAGGCGCTGCGGGAGACGGAGGCGCGGGTGGCGGCGGTGAGCCCGATCGTCGGCGGGCGGGCGCTGAAGGGGCCGGCGGACCGGATGCTGCGGGACCAGGGGATGGAAGCGTCGGCGGTGAGCATCGCCAGGCTGTACGAGGATTTTCTTGACGTGCTGGTGATCGACGAGACCGACGAGGCGCTGGCTCCGAAGATCGAGGCGCTGGGGGTGGACGTTGTGGTGACGGACACGATAATGAAGTCGATGGCGAAGAAGAGCGCGCTCGCTCGTACGGTGCTGGCGGCGCTGGGCGCCAAGTGATTCGGGCGCTGGTGCCGGCGAAGGCGCTGGGCGAGGCGAAGGGCCGCTTGTCCTCGCTGCTGTCGGAGGTCGAGCGGCGGAAGCTGGCGCTGGCGATGCTGGAAGACGTGGTGCGGGCGCTGAAGGCCGTGCCGGCGATCGAGAGCGTGTCGGTCGTCAGCCCGGACAGTGACGTGCTGGGCCTGGCCGCCCAGCTGGACGCTAGCCCCGTCGCCGAGTCGGCGAACGTGCGCGGCCTCAACCAGGCGCTGGTGCGGGCGCTGAGTTCGATGTCGCCGCAGCCTGAGGCGCTGCTGATCGTGCTGGGCGACGTTCCGGAGGCGACGCCGGGCGACATTGAGACGCTGCTGGCGGCGCTGCCGGAGCGGGGAATCGCGCTCTGCCCGTCCGCGGACAGGGGCACGAGCGCGCTGGCGTTGCGGCCGCCGGACGTGATCACGTTCCGGTTCGGGGAGAGGTCGTCCGTGCGTCACCGGCGCGAGGCGATAGCGATCGGAGTGGCGTCGAAAGTAGTGCAGATAGAGTCGCTTTCGCACGATGTGGACTCGCCGGAGGACCTGCGCGGGCTGCTGGCGAGGCCGGGGGAGACGGCGACGCACCGGCTGCTGGCGGAGCTGGGCGTCGCGGAGCGGCTGGAGTAGCGATGGAGGGCGGATACCACCCCGTGGCGGACGTCATTTCGCAGAGACGATCGGTGCGGCGGTTCGGGCCGGAGCCGGTGGCGCGCAGCCTCGTGCGTGAGCTGGTGGCGCTGGCCTGCCGGGCGCCGGCGCCGCATAAGTCGCGGCCGTGGCGGTTTGCCTACGTGGCGACGGACGGGGCGAAGGGGCGGCTGGCGGAGGCGATGGCGGGGGCCTGGCTGGCGGACCTGGAGGCGGTGGAGACGTCCGTGCACGATATTCAGCGGCTGCTGGGGCGTTCGAAGGAGCAGATCATGGGCGCGCCGGCTCTCCTGGTGGCGTGTCTCGAACTTACGGAGGCGAAGGAGCAGGCGGATGAGGGGCGGCGATCGGCCGAGCGCGATATGTTCGTGCAGAGCCTGGGCGCGGCGCTGCAGAACATACTCCTGGCGGCGGTGGAGCGCGGCCTCGTCGGTTATCTCAAGGGCGCGCCGCTCTTCTGCGCCCCGGCGGTGCGCGAGGCGCTGGAACTGCCGGACGGCTGGGAGCCGGCGTTCCTGGTGCTCCTCGGTCACCCCGAGGAAGGGTTCGAGCCGCCGCCGCGGGCGGAGGTCGAAGTGGGCGACGTGATGGTCGAGCGCTGACGGTTCGCCGTGCTAGGCTGACGCTGTTCAACGAGAGGGAGGAAGAGATGGAGCTACACGAGGCGATGTACTCGCTGCGAGCGATGCGGCGGCTGAAGACGGACGCGGTGCCGGAGGAGTTGATCTGGAAGGTGCTGGACGCGGCGATCCGTGCGCCGAGCGGCGGCAACCGGCAGCCGTGGAACTTCATCGTGGTGACGGACACGGAGAAGAAGCGCAAGATCGGCGAGTGGTACCTGGACGGGTGGCAGAAAGTGTACGGTGCGGCGCAGGG
>JADFKG010000011.1 GCA_022565075.1 Chloroflexota bacterium
CGGGATGAGGACGCCTCGCTCTCATTCGCCCAGGCCCGCGAACGCGCCCACGCCGCCTACAAACGACGCCTCAGCGCGATCAGATCGGCCGCCGACGCCGCCTGGGACAGCGTCCTCCGCGCCACGGCCCACGCCGACGGCTATCAGCACTACGAGTCGCACCGGCGCTACATCGAATCCGCGGGCAGCGAGGGAGGCTAGCGTCGAGGGCTGCCTGATCGTACCGGCCGGCGTCGCGCCGGCCGCATTTCGTCAGCTGTGGTTCGTTGCTTCGACCCGTCGGCTAGCGGCGCCGGCGGCCGCCGCCTTTGCGGTTCTTGCGGTCTTCGAGGACGATGTCCATCGTCCGTCCGTTCAGCTCCTTGCCGCGCAACTTCTCCATCGCCTCCCGCGCCGCCTCCTTGTC
Organism: Chloroflexota bacterium; assembly: GCA_022565075.1. Classification (GTDB taxonomy): domain Bacteria; phylum Chloroflexota; class Dehalococcoidia; order SM23-28-2; family RBG-16-64-32; genus CF-162. The sequence goes on from JADFKG010000011.1 coordinate 407, forward strand.
CGCCATCTCGACGAACCCGAAGCCCTTCGCGCGGCCGCGTCGGTCGCTCATCACCTTCGTGGAGACGATCTTCCCAAACGGCGTGAACTCCGTGAGGAGGTCTGCTTCCGTCGTTTCGTGTGCCAGATTGCCGATGTAAAGTGTGCTGCTCAGGCCAGGCCACCTTTCTGCCTTCGTCGACTCCGTGCGTCAACCGGTCGTCGCCCGCACAAGAACGCTCGCAGAGCCTCACAGCGGGCCACTACCACTATAGCACTTGCCTCTGGTCTCGCCGCCTCGCCAGGCTCGTCGCTTCTGAGTGCGCTACGCGGCTGAGCGCTGTCAAAGGAAACGCTTCCCTTCCGGCCGCCCCGCCGCTCCTTCGTCCAGGTCTCTTGGGCGTCGGGTCGCCCGTCCGCTCCTGAGTCCCTTCCTCGGGATCTGCCAAGCTTCCGTCCGGGAAGCAGGCTCAATCTACGCCGCCAGCGCCAGCAACGTCAAAGCCGGCCGACAACGTCTCGGCCAGTAACGATCGTTCTCAGCCCGCCAGAGCGAACGCTGTCCCCCGTTCGCAAAAGCGCGCGCCAATCGCGAGGAGGATTTCGATTTACCACAGGTCATCCACAAATCCACATGGGACGACATCCATCCTCCCAACCCCGAACTCTTCACGAATCACTCACGCACCGCTAGAATGCCCGATAGATCAACCAGAAAGAGGCGGCCGCCCTTGCTGCGCCCCACTTCCTTTCGCCCTCTTCTCGTTCTGATCGCGGCCCTTATCGCGATCGGCCCTGCACCCGCGTCCGCGGAGGAGCTCGTCAGCGATGGCGGCTTCGAGGCCGGCCTCGGCGGCTGGACGGCCATCGACGGCGAGCTCTCCCTCGTGACCAACGCACACTCCGGCGACCAGGCCGTTCAGCTTTCCGGTGCCGCCGCTTACGACACCGTGATGTTTAGGCTCATTCCCGTAGCGTCACTGGAGTCGTACGAACTGTCGGGCTGGATATCGGCCGCCCCGCAGACCGTTGAACGCAGCCACCTCCGAATACGCTGGATCAACGCAAACGGAAGCCTGGGCGCGATCCACGATTCACCGTGGGCGCCCAGATCGGGCCTCGGCTACGAGTACCTGACGACGGGCCCTCAACTCGCGCCTCCCGGTGCCGTAGCCGCGCGCATCTCGCTGCTTGCGGTCGGATCGACGCTCCCCTTCTCCGTCCTGGTCGACGATATCTCGTTCGAGGGCCCGCGCCCACAGCCACCGACAGCCACAACGCCGCCGACGGAGCCACCGAAACCCCCTTCGGCGACGGCAACACCCCATGTCCCGCCAGCGCTGACTCCAACCGCCTCTCCGACGGCGTCACCACAACAGGCTTCGCCACTGCCGCCGGCGCCTCTCGTGCCAACTGCCGCGCCGACGCCACCACCAACGCCGAAGCCAACGCCGGGACCGACTCCCGGCCCGATGGTCGTATTCCCACAGCTGACGAACGGGGGCTTCGAGGACGACGGCGAAGACGGCGCCCCGCTCGGCTGGCGAAAGATCGGCGGCACCGCTAAGAGTGTGTCCTCGCCGATCCGCTCCGGTAGCCGGGCCCTCGCCCTGACGTCCGAGACGACCGCTACCAAATGGGCCTACCAGACGGTCCAGGTTGTCGGCGGCGAATTCTACCAGGCCAGCGCCTTCGCCCGCTACACCGACGCTGACGTCAGAGCGGTCTTCATCCGCGTCTCCTGGTACGCCAGCGCCGACGGTAGCGGCCAGGCGCTTTCGTCCGTTGACTCCGAGACCCTGCTCGACACCGCTTCGCCGGCCTTTCGCGACCTGACTACCCGGCCTGTCGCAGCGCCGACGAATGCCCGCTCGGCGCGCATACGGCTCATGCTCCGTCCGGCGTCCGGGGCACCGGCAAGAGCCTACTTTGATGACGTAGCCTTCGTTGAGACGAGCCCACCGCTGGCAACTCCAGCGCCGAGCGCGACAGCCACGCTGCCGCCGGGCGCCACCGCAGTTCCGGACACCGCGACTACCACACCGACGCCGGCAGCCGAGCCACGGCTGTTCCCGGCGCTTACCAACGGTAGCTTCGAGGACGTTCGCGAGGACGGAACGCCCTACGCTTGGCGCAAGATCGGCGGCGAGATCGCAGCAACCGACACGGCGCACGTCGACGGGGATCTGGCGCTGCAGTTCGTTTCGCGCACGGCGTCGACAAAATGGGCGTACCAGGTTGTGACGGTCGAGGCGGGCCGGGCCTACGAGTTCGCCGGGTTCACCGCCGCAGGAGCCGGCACGTCCGAGGCGTTCCTGCGAGTGTCCTGGTACGCGAGCGCCGACGGCACAGGCTCGATGATCGCGTACCAGGATTCACCCTCGACATCATCGGCCACGGCGGCATTCCAGCACCTCAGCACGGGCGCCATCGAAGCACCTGCGGACGCCCGTTCCACTAAGCTGCGCCTGATGCTGCGCCCGGCGAGCGAGGCGACGGCGGTAGCCTACTTCGACTCGCTGTCCTTCGGCGAGACCGCGGCGGCTCTCGGAGGCTCGGGGCCCGTTGCAGCGTCGGCACTAACTGCTGGCCGCGAACTCGGCGTCCCCCCGCCACTGGTCCTCGGCGCCGTCGCCGCCCCGGTGCCACACATCGCCAACGTGACACCGGCGCCAGCGCAGGCGCAGGCGACGACGAAAGCTGCAGAAGGCGACAAAACGCTCCTCTTCTTCCTGGGCTCAATCGCCGTGCCTCTCGTTGGGCTGGCAGTGATCGGAGCCATCGAGCTATCACGCCGTCGCGAGACGACGGGCCAGTAACGGCTGCCTCAGCGGAACGCGGCCTATATAATTCGGGGAGATGGGCGAGCGCACACCGGCACAGACGACGGCGAGCGAACACGTTCGCGTTCCCGACAGCCATCGCCGGACGATCGCCGTCGACGGTTCTGCCGCCTCTGGTAAGAGCACGATCGGCCGCCGCCTCGCTGAACAGCTCGGATACGCATTCCTCGACACCGGCGTCATGTATCGGGCCGTCACGCACGCAGCCTTGGAGCGCGGCCTCAGCCTCGGGAACAGCGCCGCCATCGGCGAACTGGCGCAAACGCTTCCGATCGATGTTTCGCTCGATTGCGGCGGCTCCGGAACACGCGTCACGATCGACGGTTCTGACGTCACGTCACACCTGCGCTCCCAGCCGGTCGAAGACGCCGTTTCAATCGTCTCGCGCATCGCCGCTGTCCGCGACGCGCTCGTCTCACGACAGCGGCAGTTCGCAGAGCGGCAGCCGATCGTCATGGCCGGGCGCGACATCGGCACGGTCGTCCTGCCCGACGCCGACCTCAAACTCTACCTCGACGCCTCGATCGAAGAGCGCGCACGGCGCCGCTACGCCGACTTCCTCGCCGCCGGCAACGAAGTCTCGCAGGAGATCGTGCTGGAAGACATCCGCCGCCGCGACCGCATCGACTCAGAACGAGAAGTATCACCTCTACGACCGGCCGACGACGCCGTCATCATCAACACCGACGGACTCAGCCTGGACCAGGTGATGGACCGCGTGAACAGTCTCGTGCGGGGCGACGAATGAGACGGCTCGCGGTCCGCATCTTCTACTACCTTAACCTCTCGTGGACGCGGGCACTTCTGATGCTCATCACGAGCCGCGACATCCAGGGCCGCGAGAACGTGCCGCGAAAGGGCGCTCTGATCGTTGCCTCGAACCACCTCTCCAATGGGGACCCGCCAATCATCACCGCCGCCGTGCCGCGCCAGATCGCCTGGATGACGAAGGCTGAGTGGTTCAAGACGCCCATCATCGGTCCGCTCTTCCGACTGGGAGGCATGATCCCCGTGCGCCGCTTCGAGGCAGACCTGCAGGCGCTGCGCCATGCCCAGCGCCTGCTGCGCGACGGCGGCGTCCTCGCCATGTTCCCCGAGGGCACGCGCGGCGGCGACAAAGGCCTCCGCGCCGGTGAGCCAGGTACGGCCCTCATCGCACTGCGCACGAACACTGCGATCGTCCCGATCGCCATCTGGGGCACGGAACACGTCAAGCTCCCGCGGGACTTCTTCCGCCGCACACGGGCGCACGTCCGCTTTGGCAAGCCTTTCACGCTCGAATCATCGGGGCGAATCACGCGGGATAACGTAGCGCGCGGCACAGAGACTATAATGAGGGAGATAGCGGCGCTTCTGCCGGAGCGCTACCGAGGCCTATACAAAAACGCGCCCACGGAAGTCGCCGCTGCGAAAGAGTGACTATGGAGATACTTCTCGCGAAGGAAATGGGCTTTTGCTGGGGCGTCCGGCGCGCGATCGACATCATGGAGCACGCCGCCGATGAGCACGGCGAGGTCATCAGCGTCGGCCCCATCGTCCACAACCCGCAGGTAGTCGAGGAGCTGGAGGAGCGCGGCGTCCGCATGGGCGAGCGCCCGGAGGATGACAGCCGGCCGGTGGCGATCACGGCTCACGGCGTCGGCCCTCAGGTGCTGGCAGAGGTCGAGGCGACTGGCGCCGAGATCATCGACGGCACCTGCCCGATCGTCACGCGTTCACAGCGCTGGGCGCGCCGCATGGCGGAGCAGGGGTTCACGGTCCTCGTCTTTGGCGATCCAGAGCACCGCGAGGTGAGAGGAGTCATCGGCTGGGCCGGCGACAAAGCCCTGCCGGTGCGCGACGGCGATCCACTGCCCGACCCGTTCCCGTCGCGCGTCGCCATCATCTCGCAGACTACGCAGAGCCCGGAACGCTTTGCCGAGTTCGTTTCGGAGGTGATGGTGAAGCACGTCAGTACGATCAGCGAGCTGAGGCTAGTGAACACGCTCTGTGACGTCACGTCACACCAGCAGGCCGCCGCACGAGAGTTGGCCGCCGAAGTCGACGTGATGCTCGTCGTCGGCGGCCGGGCCAGCGCCAACACCCGCCACCTCCTCGAAGTTGCGCAAGAAGAGGGCACAACCGCCCATCAGATCGAGACTGAAGGCGAGATCGAGGCGGAGTGGCTGCGTGGCTGCGACAAGGTCGGCGTCACCGCTGGCGCCTCAACGCCCGATTCGTCCGTCGAGGCAGTCGTGCGTCGCATCCAACAGATCGCCGCAGAGCTGGAAGTTGCCTCCTGACCCGCAACCTCCTTACCGCTTTTTCGTTTAACTTTCCAGTAACCCGGTACAGCAGGGAGCACCCCCATGTGCGGAATCATCGGCTACGTCGGTGAACAAGACGCGGCGCCCATCCTCATCGACGGCCTTCGCCGTCTTGAGTATCGAGGCTACGACAGCGTAGGCATCGCCGTCCTCGAAGATTCCGGCGGCATCGCCGTCCGCAAGAGCGAAGGCAGGCTCGTCTCTCTGACGTCGATTCTGGAGGAGAGCTGGCCACACGGGCGCCAGGGGATCGGCCACACGCGCTGGGCCACTCACGGCCGCCCGAGCGACGCCAACGCGCACCCGCACACCGACTGCACCGGCACCCTCGTCGTCATTCACAACGGCATCGTCGAAAACCACCGCGACCTGCGCGCACGCCTCGAGGCAGCCGGGCATGCGTTCAACTCCGACACAGACACCGAGGTGATACCGCACCTCCTGGAGGAGCACCTGAAAGACGGTACCGACCTCCACGACGCTCTGGCCCAGGCGATCGAAGAACTCGCCGGCGCGCACGCCATCCTAACGATGAGCGCCTCTGAACCGGGCGTCATCGTGGCCGGACGCAAGGGCAACGCCGGTGGCGTCACCATCGGCTACGGCGAGGACGAGATGTTTATCGCCAGCGACCTGCCGGCGCTTCTCCCACACACACAACGCCTCGTCTTCCTTGAGGACGGCGACACAGTTCTGATCCGCGGCCGCGAGGCAACCTACCGCAACCACGGCGTAGCCGTCGAACGAGAGCCACAGGAGGTCGGCCTCGACCCCGTCTCGGCCGCCAAAGGCAACTTCAAGCACTTCATGCAGAAAGAGATCGCCGAGCAGGCCGAGGTCGTGCTCGACACGCTGCGCGGGCGCGCTCTCTTCGGCGAATCGCGCGTCGACCTGGACGACATGGCGCGCTTCTGCGAGCTATTGCCGCAAGTCAGGCGCGTGCTACTTACCGGTATGGGCACTAGCCTGCACGCCGCGATGATCGGCCGTCACTACTTCGAGCAGATCGCAGGCCTCCCGGCCGAGTGCGACAACGCCTCCGAGATGCGCTACCGTGGCGCACCGATCGGCCCGGAAACGCTGGTCGTCTCCGTCAGCCAGTCCGGCGAGACCGTGGACACGCTCGCCGCCATGAATGAGGCGAAAGAGCGCGGCTGCCCCCAGGTCACGATCTGCAACGTGCCGGGAAGCCAGTCCAGCCGCGTCGCGGACGCCGTCGTCTACACGCGCTGCGGCCCGGAGATCGGCGTCGCCAGTACCAAAACGTACCTCGCCAGCATCACGGCCCTCTACCTCCTCGCCTGCTACTCCGCGCAGGAGTTGGGCGTCGTTGACCGCGAGCGTCTGGGCGGCTTCCTCGAACCGCTAGCGCGATTGCCGAAGCTTGTCGGCGAGACGCTGACCCACGATTCCATCATCGAGGGGATCGCGAACGAGTACTACCAGCACGAGAACTTCCTTTTCCTGGCGCGCGGCATCCAGTACCCGGTGGCGATGGAAGGGGCGCTGAAGCTCAAGGAAGTGAGCTACATCCACGCCGAGGGGTACCCGGCCGGCGAGATGAAGCACGGCCCAATCGCCCTCATCGACCGCGACATGCCCGTCATCGCCATCTGCCTTCGCGACGCTCTGCGCGACAAGATGATGAGCAACATCGAGCAGGTCAAAGCACGCGAGGGTATCGTTATCGCCCTCGCCACAGAAGGCGACCGCGAACTCGAGGAAAAGGCCGACCACGTGATCTACGTGCCGGAGACGTCACCGCTGCTGGCGCCCATCCTGGCGTCGATCCCGCTGCAGGCGTTCTCGTACCACGTCGCGCTTCGCCGCGGTTGTGACGTCGACCAGCCCCGGAACCTGGCCAAGACTGTCACTGTCGAATAGCGGGCGAGGCTGTCCACATTTCTCGCCAGTCCGCCCTCTGAGTTCACCCACGCCTGGTTGTACAATCCGGCGAGAGTATCCGTTGCCGCAGTTCAACATTTCAACCGTCCGGCGCCGCCTTGAGGCCCGCGAAGCGTCGCTATCGCCGCACGCCGTTAAGAGCGCGGCCAGTCAAGGACGTGCCGTGCCCGATGAACCGTCACCAGTCCGCACCGAGTTCCAGCGCGACCGAGACCGCATCATCCACAGCAAGGCGTTCCGGCGGCTCAAGCACAAAACACAGGTCTTCATCGCACCCGTCGGCGACCACTTCGTGACACGGCTCACCCACACGCTCGAAGTCGCCCAGATCGCCCGTACCATCACCCGTGCCCTTAACCTCAACGAAGACCTTGCCGAGGCGATAGCCCTCGCCCATGACATCGGCCACCCACCGTTCGGCCACGCCGGCGAGCAGGCGCTCGCGGACCTAACCCCCGAGGGCTTCCGCCACGCCGAACAAAGCATGCGCGTCGTCGACAAGCTGGAGCGCCTGAACCTTACGCTGGAAGTGCTCGATGGCATCGTCAATAGCTCCAAAGTGCGCGAGGACATCTTCGCCGAGGCCTGGGGAACCCCTTCCACGCTCGAAGGACAGATCGTGAAGATCTCCGACGCTGTCGCCTACATCAATCACGATATCGCCGACGCCGTCCGCGCCAACCTGATCAGCGAGGACGAGCTGCCGGCCGAGGTCCACAACGTCCTCGGGGACCGCCACTCGCAGCGTATCAACACACTCGTCTGCGACATCATCGAGGCGTCCTGGGCGGCGACCGGCGAAGAGTCCGATACTGCCACCGAGGTCGGGATCCACATGAGTAACGATGTCGCCGCTGCTGCCAATGTCCTGCGCGAGTTCATGTTCCAACGCGTCTACCTGCTCGAAGACCGGCAGGAGGAAACCGAACGGGCAAAGCAAGTCGTACGCGTCCTCTATGACCACTACGCACAACACCCCGAGGAGATCGAGAGCGACTTCGTGATCTTCGATGACCCCGCCTGGCGGCGCGCCGCCGACTACGTCGCCGGCATGACTGACAGATTCGCGCTGGCCACCGCAGAGCGGCTTGGCGCACCGAAGTCAGCCGGCCGACTGGCAGGCGCGCCATGACGAACGAATCGAGCGCGTGGCAGATAGAGCGAAACATTTCGGACTGTGAACTGTTTTACAGACTGGCGAGGCGCGGTAATTCGTCCCGCGATGACCGCGCGCCTCTGCGCCCAGCTCGCCCCAAGGAAGAGATCGCCCTCAAGTGAACGAAGTCGAAGAGATCAAGTCACGCCTGGACATCGCCGAGATCATCGGTCAGTACGTCCAATTGCAGAAGTCCGGGCGCACGCTTAAGGCGCCCTGCCCTTTCCATGCTGAAAAGACCCCCTCGTTCATCGTCTCGCCGGAACGGCAGAGCTGGCATTGCTTCGGCGCCTGCAGCACCGGTGGTGATGTCATCTCCTTCGTGATGAAGCGAGAAGGAATTGAGTTCCCCGAAGCCCTGCGCATCCTTGCCGAAAAGGCAGGCGTGCAGCTGAAGGAGCGGCACTCGTCTCCGGAGCAGGAAAAGACCCGCCAGCGGCTGTACGCCGCCAACGAAGCCGCGGCCGACTGGTATCACCAGCTGCTCGCCGGGGCCGCCGGCCGCGAAGCGCGCGACTACCTACAGCGACGAGGCCTCGACGGCGAGGCGATAGAGACGTTCCAGCTCGGCTTTTCGCTCGACGAATGGCACGCGGCACAGGAACACCTGACGAAGGTGGGCTTCAACGAGCGTGATCTGCTGAGCGCCGGACTGCTGGTCGAAGGCGAGCGCGGCGCGCACGACCGCTTCCGCGGACGCCTGACGTTCCCCATATGGGACATCAAGGGCCGAGTGATCGGCTTCGGCGCGCGCGCGATGGACGACTCACAACCGAAATACCTGAATACCTCGCAGACGGCGCTCTTTGACAAGGGCGGCACGCTGTACGCCCTAAACCTTGCCCAGGAGGCGATTCGTGCCGAGGCACGCGCTGTCGTCGTCGAAGGTTACATGGACGTCATCGCCGCGCACCAGCACGGCTTCCGCAACGTCATCGCCCAGATGGGCACGGCGCTTACGGACCGCCAGGTGCGCATCCTCAAGCGCTATACAGCGGACGTCGTGCTGGCCCTCGACTCGGACCAGGCGGGCACGCAAGCGATGATACGCGGCCATGACGTCGTGATAGAAGCAGGCGGCGACGGAGAGCACCCGGTTCCGGTAGTCAACTGGCGCGGCCTAATCACGTACCAGGAAGCCGCGTCCGTCGAGCTGCGCATCGCGGTGCTGCCCGAAGGCCAGGACCCCGACGACGTGATCCGCGACAACGCCGAGTCCTGGCGCGCTCTAATTACTGACGCTGAGCCGGTGCTCGACTACCGCCTGGACGCAGCGGCCGCGACCGTCGATCTGGACAACCCACGCGGCCGCTCCGAACTCGTGCGTGCGTTTCTGCCACTGCTCGGCGCCGTTACAGACCCGGTAGTCCGCGCGCACTACCTGCAGCGACTGTCTCGCCTCTCCCAAACGGGCGAGGAAGAGCTCGCAGCGATGCTGACGCGGCCTCAAAGGGCGGCCAAGTCGCCCAGAGTGCCCCAGGCCACAGGCGACGCGCGGGAGGAGTTCACACTTTCGCTGCTTCTTCAGCACGATTCGCTGCGTGAGGATGGACTAAAGGTGCCCGAAACGTTATTCTGGGATGCCCAGGCGCGCCAGATCCTGGTTCTGTGGAAGGAACATGCCGAAGTCAATGCGGTGAAAAACGCGCTTCCCCCAGAACTAGATGCCTACTTCGAGCGTCTTATATTACGGAGGCTACCGATTTCGGACGCCGAACAGGCGGCAGAAGCCTTCGCAGATTGCCTGCAGAGGTTGCAGAAAGAAAGGCTCCGCGCCGAAAAGCAAGCTACGGACTTCCAGATCGCCGATCTCCAGGAGCAAGTGGGTGTCTCTGGCCTGCTCGACACACCCGAACAGAATGTGATCGAGCGAGATATGAACATCGGCAAAGAGCTTCATAGACATGGGAGGAGCGACGACGGCGCAGAGGCCGTTGAAACGAGTGTAAATGGTAACTGAGTACGAAAGCAGAGAAATGTACGAGCGCCGGCGGCGTCGCAGCCAGTTGGCGGACGACCTAATGGACGACGCCGTTGAAGACAGCGACGCTGACGACAAGGACGACGACGACAGCGACCGAGTGGTCAAGCCGGGTGGCGGCGAACTGTCCGACGATGACGCTGTGACCGCTCCGCGTGTGCCCCACGCCCGTGGCGCGCTCGACATGGAAGTGTGGACCGGCCGCAAGTCCGAGGGGCAGGCCGCGGCCGACCTTGAGCTGGAAGAAGGCATCGACGATCCCGTCCGCATGTACCTGCGGGAGATCGGGAAGGTCAGCCTGCTTACAGCCGCCGACGAAAAGCGACTGGCCCGCGCCATGGAAGACGGCGACTTCATCAGGCGCTTCGAACACGACCACATGAAGGAAACCGGCCGCAACGCACGCGGCGTCGATGTCCTGGCCCGCATGATCAAGGAACTCCGCGGCCTGAGAAAGCCGCTTGAGTTCTACCAGAAGCAACTGGGCCTCAAGAAGCTAACCATTCCGGAGTTCGTCGAGGCCGAAACGTTCCGCAGTAGCGTCGACGGCGTGCTCGACCTCGATATGATCCCGAAGCTGCGTAAGGCCTTCAAGATCGAGGAAGAGGAGGCCGAACGCCTGCCTGTGCGCGTTTCGATCGCCACGCACGTCCCGCGGCCCGACTTCCTGGGCTGGGCCTACAAGGAGATGGGCAGCCAGAAGCGCTGGGGCGAGCCACCCGCCGACCTCGCCATCAAGCTCGCCTCCCACGAGGGGGCCGTCAGGGCCCACTTCGCACGCATCAAGGCTGAGGCCAACCGAGCCGAGAGGCGGCTGACGGAGGCCAACCTGCGCCTTGTCGTCAGCGTCGCCAAGAAGTACATCGGCCGCGGCATGTCGCTGCTCGACCTCATCCAGGAAGGCAACATCGGCCTGATTCGCGCCGTCGAGAAGTTCGACTACCGCAAGGGCTACAAATTCAGCACTTACGCCACCTGGTGGATCCGCCAGGCCATTACACGCGCCATAGCCGACCAGGCGCGCACGATCCGCATCCCGGTGCACATGGTCGAGACGATCAACAAGCTCGTCCGTATCAGCAGGCGCCTCGTCCAGGAGTACGGCCGCGAGCCGACCAGCGAAGAGATCGGCAAGGGCATGGAGATCGTGCCGGAGAAGGTGCGCGAGATCATCAAGGTATCGCAGGAGCCGGTGTCACTCGAGACTCCGATCGGCGAGGAGGAAGACTCACACCTGGGCGACTTCATCGAGGACCAGGGAACGATGGCGCCGGCGGAGGCGGCCTCGCACCAGCTCCTCAAGGAGCAAGTACAGGAGGTCGTCGGCACGCTGACGCCGCGCGAGCAGAAGGTGCTCATCCTGCGTTTCGGTCTGGAGGACGGTCGCAGCCGTACACTCGAAGAAGTCGGCCGCGAATTCAGCGTCACGCGAGAGCGCATCCGCCAGATCGAAGCGAAGGCGCTGCGAAAGCTACGCCACCCCAGCCGCAGCAAGAAGCTGAAAGACTACCTCGAGTAACCGCAAGCGTTCACTAGCATCCGAGCGGCGGTCAGTCTGACCGCCGCTCTTCATCTGTCGACGTTGCGAGAGAACTGGACAATGTCGTCGTTCGCGACGTAGGCAGCCGCCTCCCAGAACGGGATCGCCGGCGGGCTGCGCCGGTCGACCAGTGCGTAGATACGGCGGGCGCCTCTTCCTCGCAGACGCGACTCGATCTCGTCAACGAGCTTCCGCGCCACGCCCTTGCGGCGCAGCGCCGGGTCAGCGACGAGCCGTGCTATGTGCCCGCGCCAGCCATCCCAGCCGCCGATCACGCTGCCGACGATACGCCCATCGGCCTCCGCCACCAGAAAGAGGTCTGGCGAGAAGTCGTGGAACTGTTGCAGGTACTCCGGCTGGTCGGGCAGCTCAGTGTGCCGGTCGATCGAGTACCACATCGCAATGATGGTGTCGAAGTCGGCCGGCAGTGCCTCGCGGATCGTCACATCGCTCACGAATGCAGATTGTACGATGGAGCGCGACGTCACGCAGCGGTTGACGCACCGAAATCGTCAGGCGTAGCATCAAACGCAGATAGGATATGCCACTTTACGAGTACGTCTGCAACGACTGCGAGACCCGCTTCGAGGTCCTCCGCCCGGTGAGCCGGATGGACGACGGGGCGGACTGCCCGCGCGGCCACGTCTCCGCACGCCGTGTCCTCTCCGCCTTCGCCACGATGACCCGCGACGAGTACGCGGATCCTGAGCCCGCTGCTGGCGGCGGCTGTGGCGGCGGCTGCACCAACTGCGCCTGCAGCGTCAACTAGCGCCGGCTTGGCGATAGGCGGGCGGCAGCTTCAGCCCGAACCGCTCGGCCAGCAACGCCACATCGTGCCGGTCCTTCTCGTCCGGCTCGTAGCCAACGTGACACGCCATCTGTACCTCCGCACTCAGGCATGGCAGGTTCCGGCTGGCGACCGTCCCCGTACCGCTGAATCCTTCGGGAGGATAGCGGAACGTCCCGCCGGCCGGCTGCGGCTGCACAGACACTAGTTCGGCGTGTCAGACGGCGATACGCGGGCGTGGCCTGCCGGCCCGGGCAGCGCCGGCTCCGGTTTCACGGGTAGGTCGCTTTCGGGCTGTGCTCGCGTCAGGTACAGGTACAGCCCGGCGGCTGACGCAATGAGGCTAGCCTCGAAGACGATCGCGCCGCCGACAGCGACAGTGGCGCGCTCCCAGAACGCCTCGGGGAACATCTGGATCAGGTGGTCCGTATTGGGGTTCAACTGCCAGAGACCGTTCGGAAAAGCGATCACGTGGAACTGCGACCACGCAGCATCGAATCCGGTGAGCACAAGGAAACCGCCCATGGCCAAGACGCCGCCGGTTAAGACCGAGCCGTACAGCCCCGCGGCCGCCAGCGCGCGCGGCGGCCACATCACCAGCATTACCACGGCGAGCGCCAGGACGGCCGCGATCGCCGCGATCTGGACAGCGAACATCCCGCGCACCAGGTTGCGCACGTCCGCCATGTGTGCCGTCTCCCGCGCGTTGAACAGCGGCCCCGCCGTTCCGTCCTTGAACTGAACCGCTATCGACAGAGGCCCGGCGTACTCGCCCGTCAGATACTGGTGGATCTCGCCGTTGGCGCGCAACAGCTCCTCTTCGGGGACCCCCGACACCAGGTGCGCGTCATAGCGCTTGACGGAGTAGTCGTAGATGGATTGCTCAGAGACGGCGACGCGGATCGTCGTTGTGATCAGGGCGACGGGCACCAGGACGATGAACGCCCCGATGATGAAGATCGGTATGAGTCCAAGGCCGTTCTCGCTTTTGCGTTCGAACATATGCCCGACTCCATCGTAGGAACAATCGCTAACCTTTGTCAACGATTTTCGGGACGCGCTATCATGGCCCCTATGGATCACGTGATGACGCCCATCGATCGCCAGACGCGCACCTTCGCCGGGCTGCGAAAGATCGTCGCGACCCTACGCGGGCCCGACGGCTGTCCCTGGGACCGCGCCCAAAGCCACCGGTCCCTCCGGCACCACATGTCGGAAGAGGCGAGCGAAGCGATCGACGCTATCGATCAAGACGACGCCGACGCGCTCAAAGAGGAGCTGGGCGACCTACTCCTGCAGATCCTCCTCCACGCCCAGATCGCCGAAGAGGCCAGCGAGTTCCGCATGGGCGACGTCATCGAATCGCTCGCTGAGAAGCTCGTTCGTCGGCACCCACACGTCTTCGACGAGGCGGTGGCCGAAACCCCGGAGGCGGTTGTTGAGCAATGGGAGGACATCAAGCGCAATGAACGGAACGGCGCCTCCGCCCTCACGGGCATTCCGTCGGCGCTGCCGGCGCTCGCTCAAGCACAGACCGTTCAGCGCCGCGCTGGCAACGCCGGATTCGCGTGGGAAACGGAAGAACAAGCCTGGAAGGCGCTCGATGAGGAGCTGGCGGAGCTTCGAGCGGCTAACACGCCGGAGCAACGCCGCGCCGAGGCCGGTGACGCCATCTTCGCTCTCGCCAACCTCGCCCGTTTCCTGGACGTCGAAGGCGAGGAAGCTTTGCGCGCGACGACCCGCCGCTTCAGCGACCTCTTCCGCGCTGTCGAGGGCATGGCCGGTGAGCAGTCGGTCGACCTGCGGGAGACCGACCTCGAGACGAAGTTGGCTATGTGGAAAGAAGCGAAGAAGCGCAGTCTGAAGCAGAAGGCCTGAAGGAGGACGACATGACACAGGCACAGGAGAGCGTCGTGACGCGAGAGCGGTTCGACAGCGGCCTCACGTATGACGCCTGGATGAAGCACATCCAGCGCAACATCCCGAAGTTCGAGTTCAACTACGTGCAGACCACCGTACCGGCTGACACTGTCGCCGCTCTCAAGGCTCTGTCGGAAAAGGACGGCGGCCCGGTCCGCCTGCTAGTTCTCGGCGAGGACTGGTGCCCCGACGTCTTCCGCGGGCTGCCCGTCCTCCAGCGGATGGCTGAGGCGGCCGGCTGGGACTTTCGCGCGTTCCCTCGCGACGAAAACCTCGACATCATGGGCGAGTTCCTGAAGCATGGCGAACATCAGTCGATCCCGACTGCCGTCTTCTACACCAAGGATCACCAGTACATCACACACTGGAGCGAGCGCCCCAGCAAGGCCGACGCCGAAATGGGCGAAGTCGGCAAGCTATTCGAAGATCTGGACGCCGAGAAGGACCGCAAGGAGATGCGCCGGCGCTACGACGAGTTCCAGCAAGGTCCTATCTGGGGCTCCTGGCGCGACGCCACGATCGAGGAGATCACGACACTGCTTCAGGAGAAGTGCGCCTGAGTCAGCGCCGCCGGGCGGCATAAAGCGCCGCGGCACCGGCCACAGCCAGAACACCTCCCAGCGCCAGGACCAGCGCCTGCAGCGGAAGGCCAACAGGCGGCGGTTCGCCGCCGGACGTTGGCACGGCCGCCGGGCTCGCCACCGGCGAAACGCCACCCGTTGCGTCAGCAGTCGGCGAAACAGCACCAGTTGCATCAGGCGTCGGTGTCGGCGTGTCAGTCGCCGCGGCGACGACAGAGATGACGCCGCGCATATCCGTCGGATGGATGGCGCAGTAGTAGGCGACGTCACCGGCCGTGTCGAACGTCTGGGAGAAAGTCGTGGTGGCCTCCAGCAGGCCGGAATCGAAGCCGCCGGCCACCGGACAGGTAGTATACGTCGCATCGCACTCAGTCACCGTGTGTATGCCCTGCACGACGTTCCAGGTGACGGTGTCGCCGACCGTTATCGTCGTCGTACAGACGCCGTCTCCGAACGAGGGCGCACAAAAGTAGTTGCTGCCGGCCTCGATCTGCTCGATGGCTGCGCCGGCTGGTTGTGCGGCGACCCAGGCGACGCCGCCCGCCAGGAACGCGGCGCTGACAACGGAAACGAGAACGTTACGCATGCGGAGCCTCCTCAATCACCAACGGAGCATACGACATCGCCGCCGCATCGGCCCCCATTCAACACAAAGCACGAGAGGCAGCCCGCCCCAGACTGCCTCTCGTTATATCCGCCTTATTTCAGGCGGACCAGAAGGAGGTCGCCCTCGAATTGTCAAACCTTGCTGAGTAGAACGCCATCGTTCGCGAAAAGGTTAACCGAAATGGTAATGAGATTTGGCGTTTTACTCGTCGCTGTCCAATTATAGTTTACCGATTCCGGTCTCCATATGTTAGGACGGCGCGGCTATTCAACTGTTACAACACCTAACACCCGACTTCGTTTCAGTCGCGTGATTACAGCGGTCTATAGTCGCGCCACGAAGGAGGAACCGCGAGGGTCTACGGGCTACTTGCCGCCCTCGCCCTGGCTACCCTCGCTTCCCTCACTCGGCAAGCGGTGCAGAATATCCGGATCTGGGCCTGGGCCCGTGCCCTTCGGTAGCGACACGTCCTCACCCCGCGCCAGGCGCACGTCGGCCGGAAGTCCGGCCGACTTCGCCTCATGCACCATCACCCGGTGCGGGAAGGGAATCTCGATCCCCTCTTCGTCGAAGCGGCGCTTCAGCCGCCGTCGCAGCTCACCCATCACTTCCCACTGCCGGATCGGCTGCACGTCGCCCAGGATCTTGATGTCGATGCCAGACTCGCCGAACGAATCGACCCGCAGTGACTTGGGCGGCGTGATAATCACGGACTTCCAGTCCTCGTCCGCCGCCAGCTCTTCGCCCACCTCATTGATCACCTGCATCACGTGATCCAGATCTTCCGCATACGACACCGAGACGTTGAGGTTCACGCGTGAGTACTCCTGCGTCATGTTGCTCGAGACCACGATCTCGCCGTTGGGAACGTAGTGCACGGTCCCGTCAAGGTCGCGGAGCACCGTTCGCCGCAGGCCAATGTCCTGGACAACGCCCGTCTTGCCGGCGATCTCCACCACGTCGCCCTTGCCGTACTGGTTGTCGATGAGGATGAACATGCCGGATATGATGTCTTTCACCAGGCTCTGTGCACCGAAGCCAACAGCGATACCGGCGATGCCCAGGCCGGCCAGCAGCGGGCCGATGTTCACGCCGAACTCGGGAAGAGTCGTGAAGAATCCCAGGATGATGAGCAGCGTGGCGCCGGTCCGGGTGAAGACGTGGATCAGCGTCTCCGCCCGCTGCTCGATCTCCTCTTGCGGCTTCCCGGCCAACCGCGTCTGCGTGGTCACACGCACGAGCCGCGGGACGATGACGTTGATCGCGATGATTGCGATGATCACGAATATCGCGATGCCGCCGATCGTTAGGCCATGGTCGAGGCCCCAGTCTTCGAGTCTGTCCACCGTCGATCTGCCAGGCGTGTCAATCTGCAAGAGGAAGAACAAGGGTCATCTCCTTTCGACTCGCCTAAAGGCTAGGCAATCAGCGGTCGCGAGGCAAATCCGGCATACTGTCCCACATGAACTTGTTCCACCGCTGGTACTGCCGGTCAGACGGCTGGGCCCGTATCGTCAAGGAGCGCATGCTGCCGGCCATCCTCAAGGATGTCGACCTGGGCGAGAACGTGATCGAGATCGGACCCGGGCCTGGCCGAACCACGGAGTGGCTGAGCGAACGCGTGCCGCGCCTAACCGCTGTCGAAATCGACCCCGATCTCGCACGCAAGCTCAAGGCGCGAATGGCCGGCACCAACGTCACCGTGGTGGAAGGCGACGCGACCAGGCTGACGATGGGCGACAATGAGTTCTCGGGCGCGGTCTGCTTCACGATGCTCCACCACGTCCCCTCGCCGGAGCTGCAAGACCGCCTATTCTCTGAGGTCTGCCGCGTACTTCGGCCCGGCGGCAGCTATGTCGGATCCGACAGCACGCCAAGCTTCTTCTGGCGCCTCGTGCACATCGCCGACACCGCCGTGCCAATCGATCCGGAGACACTTCGGCCGCGGCTGGAGGCGGCTGGCTTCACGGACATCTCTGTCAGCGTCAGAAAAGAGAGCGGGCTCAGCTTCCGCGCACGGAAGCCCGCCTAAACAGACTCGTAGATCGCGTTGAACATCCCGCGCAACCGTGGGTCATCCCGGGTCTCCGGGTTCGGAATCATCATCTTGTTCATCACGTAGCCCACGCCGTACCTCGCTTCCGGGTCGGCGATGCCGAACGAGCCACCCATCCCGAAGTGCCCGAACGTCGTGCCGTTGGGGCTGATCGGGAACTCCGGTATGTCCAGTATGAAGCCGAGCCCAAACCGCGTTGGGAAGAGCAAGACCGCGTCCTGACCCTGCGACTGCGTCTGTGTCGCCATCTCGATCGTCTCCGGCTTCAGCACCTGGGTGCCGTCCAGCGTTCCGCCCGTGGCCAGAGCGCCGTAGAGACGCGCCAGGGAGCGAGCTGTGCCGTGGCCGTTTGCCGCCGGCACCTCGGCGGCGCGCCATTCTCGCGTGTTCATGTACAGCGGGTTGACCATCATCAGCGGCGAGACCATAAACGCTTTGAACGTCAGCGAAGATGGGTCGAGCATCGCCTTCACGAGTGGATGGTCAGTCTTCGAAAGATCCGGCAACGGCGCCGGGATCATCGTTGCGCAGCGCCCGTCCAGCTCCTCGCCGAAGCCGATATGGAAATCAAGACCAAGCGGCTCGGCGAACTCCTCGCGCCAGTACGTTCCAACGGTCTTACCGCTGACTCGCCGGATCACCTCGCCGACTAGCGACCCAAAAGTCACCGCGTGATAGCCGAACTGCGAGCCCGGCTCCCAGAACGGCTTCTGCGCCGCCAGCGCCTCGGACAGCGGCTCCCATTCGTAGGCCTTCTCCACCGGGATCATCGAGTCGATGCCGGGCAAGCCGGCCTGGTGGCTCATGATCTGGCGCACCGTGATGGCCTCTTTGCCCGCGGCCGCGAACTCCGGCCAGTACTTCGCGACGGGCGCATCGACGTCCAGCTTGCCTTGCTCGATTAGCCGCAGCGCGCAGATCGTCGTGATGCCCTTCGTCGTCGAGAACGTGTTGACGATCGTGTCCTCTTCCCACGGACGGGAGAGCGCACCGTCGACGTGGCCTCCCCAGACGTCAACGACCGTCTCACCGTCGACGACGAGCGAGAGCGCCGCACCTATCTCCCCGTGCTCCTCGAAGTTGCGCTCAAAAGCATCGCGTACGCGCTCGTAGCCGGGCTTGCAGATGCCGTGGATCTCCGTCGCTGTGGTCATAGATTCCTCCCGATGTTTCGTGTTTCCATTCTACGACAGGCGCACGTGATCGTACTCCGCCATACGCTCGAAGCCCAACCGCTCGTAGTAGGCGCACCGCGGCGCGTCGGCACCGCTACACCGTCGGCGTCGGCCGCCTCTGCCCGCCGTATCTCCACTACGCCTCGATCTTCTCGAGCGGCGCGAAGCTCAACAGCAGCTTCTTGATGCCCGCCTCGCCCTGGAACGCGATAACCACCTGGTAGTCCATCCCCGAAGGCTCCGACGAGACGACGATTCCCTCGCCGAACTTCGGGTGGCGCACGCGGTCACCGGCTGCGAAAGAGTCCGCCGGGACCGCCGGGGTCTCGGCATCGTCGCGCGCGACGTGGCGATAGCGCCGGGGAGTCAACATCTCGGCCTGCGCCGCCCGCTCGCTCTGCGTCACCAGGTCCGGCGGGATGTCGGCGAGGAATCGCGACGGCGGGTTGTGCCCACCGAACGCGCGCCGGAACGCCCGTACCAGATAGAGCCGCTGCTTGGCGCGCGTCATGCCGACGTAGCAGAGGCGCCGCTCTTCCTCCAGCTGCTCAGGATTTCCACTCTCCAGCGACCGCATGTGTGGCAGAATCCCCTCCTCCAGCCCGGCGATGAAGACGACCGGAAACTCCAGCCCCTTCGCCGCGTGAAGTGTGATCAGAGTGACGGAGTCCGACGCGTCCATCTCGTCGACGTCCGTTATCAGCGCCACGTCCTCCAGGAACGACGCCAGCGCGTGTTCCGACTTCAGCTCGTCATACTGCAGCACGACAGCTCGCAGCTCCTGCACGTTCTCCCAGCGGTCCTCGCCATCCTCGTCGGCCATGATGTACGGCTTGTAGTCCGTCCGGTCGATCAGCGTATCCAGCAACGCCGATAGCGTCTCCGTCTTCGAAAGCTCAATCAGCTCGTTCACCAGGCCCAGGAACAGCAACAGCGCACCGGCTGTCCGCTTCCGGAACGGGTGCGCGCTGGTCGGCCCATCCACCGCGTCAGGCGAATCACGCTCCGTCTCCGCGACGACCTGTAGCGCCGCGTACGGCGGAATCTTCTTCTCTCGGGACCAACGGGCCAGCTCGGCGAGCGTCCGGTCGCCGATGCCGCGGGACGGCTTGTTAATCACGCGCATCATGGCCACGGCATCGAACGGGTTCTGGATGAGGCGCAAGTAGGCCAACAGATCCTTCACCTCGCGACGCTCATAGAATCGGGTGCCGCCGATCAGCCGGTACGGAACGCTCCTCCGCACTAGCGCCTCTTCCATCGGCCGCGACTGAGCGTTCGTGCGGTACATGACGGCGACGTCTCGGTACGCTACATCGTTTTCACGAACGAGGCGCTGTATCTCCTCCGTCACGAACGTCGCCTCGTCCTCGTGGTCGTAAGCCTCGTGGACGACGACCGGCAGCCCGGCCGCGTTCTCCGTCCAGAGGTTCTTCTCCTTGCGCTGCTTGTTGAGCGAGATCACCGAGTGCGCCGTGTCGAGGATCGTCTGCGTCGAGCGGTAGTTCTGGTCGAGGATCACGACCTTCGTGTCCGGAAAGTCATTCTCGAAGTTGAGGATGTTGCGAATATCCGCTGCGCGCCAGGCGTAGATCGATTGGTCAGGGTCGCCGACGACGCAGATGTTGCCGTGCGCGGAGGCCCACTGCTTGGCCAGGATATACTGCGCGATATTCGTGTCCTGGAACTCGTCGATGTGCACGTAGCCCCAGCGCTCCGCATACTTCTCCAGCACGTCCTGCCGTTCCTGGTACAGCTCCACCACCTTCAGCAAGATGTCGTCGAAGTCCAGCGCGTTGCTCTCTTCAAGTAGCTCCTGGTAGCGCAGGTAGACGCGCGAGGTGACCTCCTGGAAGTAGTCGGCGACCAGCGCTGCGAACTGGCGCGGCCCCTGCAGCTCGCTCTTCGCTCTCGAGATCGCCGACAGCACCGCGCGCGGCGCCACGCGCTTCGAGTCCAGGCCCATGTCGGCGAGCGCGCGCTTCACGGCTGCGATCTGGTCCGAGCTGTCATAGATCGTGAACGATCGCTCGATGCCGACCGCCTCGCCGTCGACTCGCAGAATGCGCGCACAGACCCCGTGAAAGGTGCCCAATGTTATGTCACTCCCCGCCTCCTCGCCTACGAGCGCGTGTACTCGGTCGCGCATCTCTTTCGCGGCCTTGTTCGTGAACGTTACGGCGAGGATCCGCCGCGGGTGGACACGCTTCTCGCGCACGAGATAGGCGATGCGGTGCGCGATGACTCGCGTCTTGCCGGAGCCGGGCCCCGCCAGGATGAGCAGCGCGCCCTCGGTGGTCTCTACAGCCTCTCGCTGGCGTGGGTTCAGGTTCGCAAGAATGGATTTCTTCGTCGGGGCGGACATTCCATTACGAATGATACAGGCGTCCGCAGGCCCCGCGATACGCCGTAGCGGCGGCAGCAAGCGCTCGTACTGCGCGTCGCTCCGTCGTCAGTACAGGATGGAGGGCATCCAGGGGCCCTGCGGCTCCTCGTACGGCCCCAGAGTCATCAGGTTCATCACCTTCTGCACCTTGCATCCAGCCGCCAGGAAGCGCCTGAACATAGCGCCCTCGGTCAGCGGGCAGAACGCCCTCGCGAACATCCCGTCCAGACCCTTCGTCGCCCCGAGAACTGTCGCTACAAGCACTTCCTCGGTCTCGCCGACGCCGTGGCCGATCAGTCCGGGGATGAAGTAGGCGACGACGCGCCCGGACTTCTCGTAGACGAACGGCTTGAACGGTCCGCCCGCCATCGACTCCACCTCACGCCGCCGGCTGACACCGTAGATCTCGCCCGAAAGGCGCTCTATCGCCTCCATGTCGTCCGCCGTCGCCGGCCGCACTTCGGGAACGCCGATCGGGGCCGGGACCAGCAGCGCCGCCCCAACCTTCGTGTCGAAGCCGAGCGATGCGTACAGCGACAGCGACTGCATATTGAAAGAGTCCTGCATCAACCGGACGCGCTCGATTCCGTTCTCGCGCGCATGTTGGAGCACGTCTTCCATGAGCGCTCGGCCGATCCCGTGGCCCTGCAGCGCCGGATCGATTGTGATCGGGCCGATCGCGCCGACGTCGTCGGGCGTCTCGATGAAGTTGGAGCCGACGGGCTCTCCATTCTCCAGCGCCGTGACCGAGTGGCAGTGCTCGTCGCGGATCAAGCCCGAGAGGATCATCTGCGCCATGGCGGGCGAGTCGAAGTCGCTCTCGAAGCCGTGACGCCTCGAGACGTCATCGAAGGCCCGATAGCAGATGTCGCCGAGCTTCTCGGCATCGTCCAGTTGCGCCGGGCGAATTTCTGACGTCATAACTTGCCAGCGATTATACACAAAAGCGTAGGCCCGCCCACTAATCGTGGACGGGCCTCGGGTCTCGGCGCACCCCGCTGTGCCTATTTCATCAGCTGCGGCCTTGTCCCTCCCCAGAGCTCGTCAGTTGTGGCTTGTGTTCGGATCCACTTCCGCGATCGGTCCGAGCTGATCTGATGCCATCGTAGGGCCACCCGGCGAACGAGTCAGTCGATCGCAAGTGAATCGCGGTTAAGGAACGGTAAATACGCCGGCAGAGGTGCGCCAGCGGACAGGTCCCGCACTGTGGAAGAAATCTGGCGGCCCCAACGGCGACTTCCTCCC